>JADYZI010000141.1 GCA_020853255.1 Acidobacteriota bacterium | reverse complement strand
CTTGCCTTTTTCAAGCAAAAGCCGGTTCCGTACATATAGGATCGAAGGAACAGCGCGGCATACGAAGATCAACCACAAAGCGCCGGCGGCCGATACCGAAAACCCGGCACCAATTGCAAGCATAGCAGCCGAAGAGGAGACGGCCGCGGCTCCCGCCAATTCGGCGACGAGGCTCCGGCTTCGACGCGAAAGATCAGCAAACACCTGCTGGGCCGCGATCGGGCCAGCGAGGGCCAGCGGATAAAGCGCCGCAGGGGCGATCCAGATCGTTCCGGCCAGGCCGATCGCGGCGGCGGCAAGAAAGGCCAATAGAAATCGAACAGACACGGCTGCGGCCGCAGGATTTCCGCGTGCAAGCCAATATACCTTTAGCGGCTGGCGGGAGAGAAAGGCAGCGACCACCATCAGCATGATCCACGGCGCGGCAAATGACCATGCGATCGCGCCGCCAACGATCAGCGGCTCAAGCAGAAAGCTCCACGATCCGTGCTCCGTCGGCAGGACAATTCTCGAAATACTTATCTGCGGCCGTATCGGCCTTTCCAATACCCTTTCAGTCATTAAATTAGATCTTTTACCCCCGCCTGCAATGACGGACCGCAAGTTGTATGCCACCTGAGTGCAACCCGAATACCGTCGGAAATAATGGATCAAACCGATAAAACTTCGTAATTCGGGCATCGACGCGCGAACAATCGCCGACGGAGCGCGTATATTCCCACCGTATAAAGAACAGACAACGGAATTAACATCACTGGCCTTTTCTTCCGACTTTCGAAATGTCCAGGTCAGCTCCCGGTCTGGCGCCGCCCGCTCCCGACTTAAGATATCGGCTGTCAGGGCGAAGCCCAAAGTCGCCATTGACCGCATTGACAAAACCGACATCTTCAGCCGAAGGCGGAAATACATTCGGTTCGCGGTAGCGTTCTTTCGTCCCGCCGATTATCACATTTCCAATTATCTTGCCGCCCGGAAAGAATCGATCGATCGCGGGCTGCCCGACACCCGTACCGTCGCCAAAGAATCCGTATTCATTCTCATAAATGATGTTGCTGCGAAAGACGAACCCTTTCACCGGCTCACCATACGCTACGGTGATGTTGTTCTTTTGCCGGACGGTATTATTCTCAATAACCATACCATCCCAATCGGTGACCTTCATAAAATGGCCGCCGCCGCCCCACTTTTGACCGTCGATGTCGTCAAAGATGTTATTGCGAATGGTCAGCCGGTGGCCGCCGGAACCTTCGTTGCCAAGAATGTTCATCCCGCCGCCGGTCCCGCGCACGATGTTTCCGCTAAATTCGATGTCTTCAATGATCGTGGCATTGCCGTTGTCCGCGCGGGACGTGAACAGGATCGCGTTGCCATCCTGACCCATGGCCCAGTTGTTCGTCATCAGGTTATTCGTGACCTTGATGCGGCGGCCATTTTTGATCTCAAAGATATTCTTCACGACCCATTCCTTTCCCTTCCATTCAAGCGGTTTGTTGAGATGGTTCGAATCAACAATGCAGTCCGTCGGAACAAGCTTTAGCTCCGACCCGGCACCGCCAAAGAGAATGCTCTGAGCCGCACCTTCAATGTAATTATTGATTATCTCGATCGGCCCGTCCGTCGCCCATGCCGCGATGCCCTGACTCTCGTCGCCTTTTCGCTTGATATCGGAGATGTAGCTGTTTACAACGCGAATGTTTCTGCCGTTGGCGGCAACGCCGCGCCGCTGGCCTTCCGTCTCACTTCCGTGTATCCACACGCGGTCAAATTCGATGTGATGCGGCAGCATCTCGGGACTTTTCTCCTGACCAGTGCCGATCTTGATGATGTCGTAAAGCCCATCGATGGTCGGGCCAAACTCAACTGCAACAAACCGAAAATGATGGGCACCGTTTTCAGCAAGGACGGCCGGCTCGCCTCTCACATTTGACACGATCTTTGGCAGTCGGTCTTTGTATTTGGCGGGATCGATCCTAACACCCGGAGCGGGCAGTTCAGTGTCGGCCGCTGACGAGCGGATCGTGATGAACTCGCTTTCGGGCTTATTTGGCAGCTTGAACGCCCCGCTGTATGTCGCACCGGCCTCGAGAACGATCGTGTCACCCGAAGCTGCTTTTTCCAGCGCGGCCTGAAAGTCACCTCCTTTTCGGACGGTAATTGTTTTGCCTGAGATCTCCAATGGAGTTCCCGAAACATATCCCGAGCAACTCGCGGCCATTGATCCCAAGGTGGCCAGACAAACGAAGATGGTTAAAAACAGAATGAGGCGCATTGAATTATCCGCCGTAGTAAATCCGGTCAGTGATCGAATCGCGCGGTCGCTGTCGCGTTTCCGGCCGAATTGTTCAAGTAGATCCGGGCCAGGACATCTACTATGCGTTCCGCGGCATGCCCGTCCCAAAGTTCAGGAATTTCACCTTTCTTCCAATTTCCCTCGGCAAGCTTTTTAAAGTATACCCATAATCGCCGCGGGTCTGTACCTATGAGCTGATTCGTGCCGATCTCAACGGTTTCGGGCCGTTCTGTCGAATCGCGTAATGTCATACACGGAATGCCTAGAACTGTTGCCTCCTCGGTGATCCCGCCTGAATCTGTAATAACGGCTACCGCGTGCTTGAGCAGGTAGATGAATTGAAGATAACCAAGCGGATCGATCGTGACCAATCGTTCATCATTGAAGCCGGTCAATTCTAGCGTTCTGCGTGTTCGCGGATGTACAGGAAAGATCACTTTACGATCATTTGCGCCGCTGATAACCTCGGTCAGAAAGCCGACGAGTGTTTTTCGATCATCAACGTTTGCCGGGCGATGCAGCGTTAGAAGAAAATACTCGCCTTCGCGAAGGCCGTTCAAGTCCCAACACGGCGGCTGATCCAATCGGTCGAGATTTTGAAACAGCGTGTCGATCATCGTGTTGCCCACAAAATGGATACGCTCATCGCTGACGCCGGTTCTTTGCAAAAGCTGCCCTGCCTTGCGGGTTGTTGTAAAGAAGCGATCGCAAATGCTGTCAGTTACTATCCGGTTTATCTCTTCCGGCATCGTCATATCGCCCGAACGAATGCCCGCCTCGACATGAACAACAGGAACGCAAAGCTTCTTTGCCGTGATCGTGCCGGCCATTGTCGAGGTCACATCGCCAACAACTATCACGACATCCGGCCGATTTGCTTCTAACTCGCGTTCAAAGCTTACCATCACCGCCGCCGTTTGCTCCGCCTGTGTGCCGCCGCCGCATTCGAGATTGATGTTCGGCTCCGGGATTCCAAGCTGCGCAAAAAACTCGCCGCTCATCTTTTGATCAAAGTGCTGGCCGGTGTGAACAAGCCGATAGTCCATCGAGAGACCGCCAATGCGGGCCTTATCTATCGCCTTGATAATAGGCGATATCTTCATAAAATTTGGGCGCGCTCCCGCGACTATTGTGATCAGCATTTCGTTTTCAGATCGAAAACCTGTGTGATCGAGCATTAGGATCACACAAGTTGCAAAGGTAAATGATCAAGTTGTTCCGCCAACCTTGGCCGCCTCTCTTTTCGTGAATTTTGCGTCTTTAGTCGTGGGTTTAGTGGTAGCAGGCCACGACCTGGACCACGAAATCCACGAAAAAGAAACTAAGGTCGCGAACCATCCGCTGCCCCCGGGCAATGTTGCGCACAACTAACGGACCGTAGGCCTCATTTCTTGATCCGCCGAAAAACCATTTCGTTGCATCCTAGCCCGACGTTATCGCATTTCATCGCCGTTACCGTGAATCCACGTTCTTTGAAAAACTCAAATAACGCCGATGGCCCTGCAACTTCATACGGAAAGCCGCCGACCCAGTCAATAATATCGTGCCAGCGATTCATTCCGCGGGCATTCCGGTAATTTTTCCAGTGCGAGAAATATCCTTGCGGTTTTCCGCGAAGAGCAAAACTCAGAAACCGCTTTGATTCGTCAGGGATCGAAACCAGGGCCGCAAACGGAGATCTCAGAACGCCCGGAAGTTTACAATAGGTTGATTTTATCCACCGCCATCGTTCTGCCTGCGAGCCGGTATCATTGTAAATCGCAATAAAAAGCGACCCACCTTCAGTCACCGGAATTGCCGCATGTTCAAGGGCCTTCCACATTTCGCCAGTATGATGGAGCACACCCCACGAGTAAACAATATCGAACGGACCCAAACCTGATACATAATTCTTGTCAAGAACAGAGCCTTGTTCGACCGTCCAATCGGGATCATCCGCAAAATAACGCCGTTTCAACTCGCGTGTACAAGCGACCGAGTTCGTATCGAAATCAAACGAGAAGACCCGTGCGCCCAGCCTGCGGGCCGCAAGCGAGAACAATCCGCTGCCCGATCCAATATCAAGGAAAGTTCGGCCAGCCAGGTCGTCCACTTCAAGCATTTCGGCCAAGGACCGTTCGGCACGAATGATGCGGTCTTCGTCAAGCACCTTTAGAAATGCGGCCCAATTCCGACCGAACTCGAACCGTTCGCCGCGCGCTACTTCGCGTGCATGTTCGAAGGCCACCTCATTTGGGCCGGTATTTGCTGACACAGTGGGCATTTGTTCAAATCTCAATTAAACAACCAATAGTAGCCAAACTTCACGTATTCCGCACCGACTGTCCGCCAACCGCGCCGCGTCATCCACCAAGTGTACCGGCCAGGATACCGCGGCCCTGACGGCGAACGGATGATCCCGATCGCGATGTTCGCGCTGTTCTTTGCGGCGACCCGATCGAAGGTCCATAGCGCCCGCCGCGAATGATAGTCTGACGTAACGATCAGGATGCTCCGATATCCGCGCGTTGCAGCCGCCAGAATCGCAAGTTCAGCCTCTTCATCGGTTCCATGCACCTTCCCCGGCAGCCGTTCTATAGCATCGGCCGGTACGTCTTGGGCGCGCAGGGCCGCTTCCATCCGTTCAACAAAGAACGGATTGCCCTTTTCGCGGTCGTCCCATCCGCCGCGTTCACCGTCATCGGTGATCAATACCCGCGGCGCGAGGCCATCGCGGAACGCCTGTGCTCCACCTTGTGCCCGTTGAGCGTAGTCTGCGGCTCCGCTCAGGATAACGATCGCGTCCGCATGCGCAAGCGGCCTTTCGATCACGAGCACGTCCGCCAAAAACGGCGCCAACGCGATCCACAATGCAGCCAACGCGGCAAAACCCAGGGCGATCAAAACCCTTCTATTCTTTCTTGGTTTCGGTGCGTTCAATCAATCCTCTTAACTCTTCGATCTTTGCCTCCCAGCTTTCATGTCGGACGGAATCGGATATCTCAGCCCGTGAACGTCCAGACAAAAGCGCCGTTTCGATCTTCCCAAGAAAGTCCGCATGGTCGGCCGCTACCAGACAGTTTTCCAGAATGCGCACCTCCGGAATGTCGGTCGAGACAACCATCAAACCAGCGGCCAGATATTCACGGACCTTCAACGGGTTAGCGGCGAGCGTCAGTTCATTGATCACGAATGGATTGATCGTCACATCAAACCCCTTGCAGTATGCGGGCAGATCGGCGTACGGCTTGCGGCCAAGCAGATGGATGTTTTCTGCTCCGTTAAGGACTTTGATCTTTTCTTCAGCGTCAACGGCGATCTTGCCGATCAAAACAACGGAACCGCTCGTATATCTCTCCGCCGTTTTTCGGATCAAGTCATAATCGACCCAATCAGCAAGGAGGCCGTGAAAGCCGATTATCGGCCGCGGCAAGTCTGCGATCTCAGCCGGAATGCTAGTTTCTGCTTCGACCGCGCGGCGAAAGTGCTTCCAGTCGGTTCCGTGACGGATCAAATGAATGTTACTGTTTAGCTCCTTCTTTGATTGAAGTAGCTTTTCGGCGGAAACGACAACAAGGTCAGCGGCCCGGAACAAATTGTTTTCGATCTCTTTCAGCCCATTTGCCACGCCGGTGAACGCAGTATATTCATCGACGCAATAATATATCGTCGACCGTTCGCCCAGCTTACCCGCCAGCAGGCCTGCCGCGGGATTGAAGACCATATTGATCGGACGTCTAAACCGCAGGCGACGCATTGCTCGAAGGACCTGCGAACGCAGAAACCGCTGATTAAAATCGCGAATTGCTGCGTTGCCATACGCTGGAATTGCCAAAGGATTAAGAACAAAAATGTTCGGCTCAACCTCTTTTACCGGCTCAGCAAACGCAGCCAATTTGCGAAAGATGCGAGCCATATCCTTTTTTGCGGCCGTCGGCATGCGGTTTGCAATAGCATTTACCCATAGAATTCGATTTTCACGCGCTAAGATACGCATCAGGTGGGTCTTTGACAACGGGTCACCGCTCCAGTCGTGACTGAAACACAGAATGTCGCAGCCGCGCAATGCGGCAGTTTCCCTCTTAGGTTCTAAAATTTCTGTCTCGACCAACATTCGATCGCAATGGCCCCAAGCCGCGTGACCGGCTATTCCACTTTCGAGGGAGTTTCACCATCAATAAATATCCGCTGCCAGATCTCTAAATTGATCAACCGGAACAGCCTCGATGCATGATCCTCGCCCCGATCGTGCGCCGCTGTTAACTGCCTCACTTTGTCGGAATTGAAGATCCCGCGCCCAAGACTGCGCTCACTCATCACGTATTCTTCGACGATCCCTTTGAAGGGGCCCCGGAGCCAGCCGCCGAGCGGAACCGGAAAACCCATCTTTGGCCTGTCGAGTATTTCTTCAGGCAGTACACCTCGCATCGCTCTTCTGAGGATCCACTTTGTATCCTGTCCGCGCAGCTTCATATTTTCAGGAAGCCTGGCGGCGAATTCAACAAGCTTGTGGTCAAGAAACGGTACGCGGCTTTCGATCGACGCGGCCATCGACATCTGGTCCTGTTTCATCAATAGCTCGTGCAGATACGATCGGATGTCAACATACAGAAGCCGGTCAAGCAGGCTTTCCGCACCGGCCTTATCAAGCCAGTGGTGAAGATTTGCGTACGGAGAGCTGCCGCCGATCCTTTCGGCCGTTTCGCGCGTAAATAGTCCGTGCTGCTGCCGTTTGCCAAAGATAGCAAAGTTATCGAAGAACAGATCTTCTACGTCCGCGTCTCTCGCCAAAAATGTACGCGCCAGTTTCCGGTTAAGGACGCCGGGCAAGGCCGCAACCCCCGAACGTACGGCGCCGCGAACAAACTCAGGAGTTAATGCTTCGTACCTTTCACCGTAGCCAAGCAGTGTCAAGGCTTTTCGATATCGTGCATAACCGGCCAGCGTCTCATCGCTCCCCTCGCCAGTAAGGACCACTTTCACGTGTTCTTGTGCAAGCTTGGAAACAAAGTACAACGGCACTGATGCTTCAAACCCGAGCGGTTCATCCTCATGCCAGACCAATTGCGGAAGCGCGTCAAAGAACTGATCCGGCGTGATCGTTATTTCGTGATGATCAGTATTGAACTTTCTGGCCACCTGGCGAGCGAAGCTGAATTCGTTCGCCTCCTGCTCCGCAAAGCCGACGGAAAACGTCTTGATCGGATCATCGACAAGCTCCGACATTACGGCGGCGATCGCCGATGAATCGATGCCGCCGGAGAGGAACATGCCCAGCGGAACATCCGACATCAACCGCAGCCGGACGGATTCGCGAAACATCTCGTACCATTCGCCAACTGCCGCATCTTCATCCGGAAAATCATGCTTAGGGTCAAACTCAAGGTCCCAGAACTTCTCTATCGTTATCCGGCCGCCGCGCCATTTCAACCAGTGTCCCGGAAGCAGCCGGCGTACATCTTTGAAAAGAGTCTCGTCATAGCTCGTACCGTGATTGGCCAATTGTTCCGGCAGGACCGAAAAATTCAACTGAGGCGTGATCGCTCCCGCGTCGATCAGCGCCTTGATCTCGGATGCAAAAAAGAAGCTGCCGTTCTCGTCGTGAACGTAGTAGAGCGGTTTGACCCCGAGTCTGTCGCGGGCTATAACAAGCTCCTGGTTGTTCGCATCCCAGATCGCGAACGCAAACATCCCCCGAAGCCTGTGGACGGATTCAGTCCCAAATTCTCTATAAAGGTTGAGGATCGTTTCGGTATCAGAAGTTGAATGATAACGATAACCCCGTTCGATCATCTCCTCGCGATGATCCGCGTGGTTATAGACCTCGCCGTTATAGACGATCACCAATGATCGGTCATCGCTGAACATCGGCTGATCGCCTGACTTAAGATCAACTATCGAAAGCCGTCGGTGCCCAAGCCCGACGGAGCCGTCAACAAAGAGACCTGCGGCGTCGGGGCCGCGATGGCCAAGAATGTCGCGCATCCTGGCAAGCCGTTCCCGATCGACGCTCCGCCCGCTGTCCTTCGTAAAAACAATTCCGTTAATTCCGCACATGCATCACTTCGTCCGTGACAGAACAAATCTGTTCTCTACCTCAAAATCCGCATTCCGATCTATTGAGAATATCAGCTTCGTAGTTGGAACCAGCATTCCATATCGGGGCGAGATATGGGTCGGCTCGATCTGCCACGCTCCACGCTCATCTCCCGAAGTTTCCCCGATCACTTTTGTAACAATGGCCAATAGGTCCTGTTTTCCGTCTTTTGCCCGCAGGATGATGCGATCGTCGCTCCGCATTTCGGCTTCGATCAAAGGTGAAAGAATAAAGTTTATCGTGAACTTATTTGAAACGTTCGTGCGGACCTTATCGATCAGGATCATGCCGCTGCTTCGACCGATTCGAAACTCCCTTTCGTATTCGACCCCAAACCGCTCGTACCCATTGTGCGAGCCGCGAAGTACGACTTCCGTATCGTCGCAATTCCATTCCAGCACCTTTGAATCCGGCCAATGTTTCCATGAGAAAGGCCCGTTGGGTTCAGCTGAACCAGACCCGTTCACCGTGAGACAATTATGGGCGGATGAAGACCGAAAATAGTCCCGAGCATTGCGGTCAGATGTATAGGTGTACGTTCCTGAGTCAACAAAGACCGGCACACCAAGAAATGAGGCGACAAAGCTCAGTGCATCTGCGTGAGCATGCCCGCAGTTCATAAAGCCATGCTGCCCACAGTCGATCACGACGAAACTGGAAGGGTCGCGGACCACGTACGCGCCACTTTCCTGAAAGGCTTGGCCCATTTCATGCATTGGCACCGCTTTGAGTGAGTCAAATGCTGCCAAACCAGCCGGGCCCGTTAGCCACAGCAACTCATCGCTCGCCTCACCCGCCGCAAACTTCAATCTGCCGTCGTTGAATACCGTGGCCCCGACAGAAAGCATCGGGCGAAGATCAGCGATGCTGCGATCGTCGAAAACGTGAAGCCGTCCCCCATCCTCATCGCCGATCAGCGGAACTTCACCATTGGGTTGGATCAAACACATCAGAAATTCGAGCAGTTTCGCTAGTTTCGCTTCGAGTACGGTATCCAATTCGATGCCTTCGGCCGTGCGAAGTATTGCCAAAGCTAAATAAAAGTCGGCAGTATAGCGTTGGTAATGCGTGGCCTGCTCAACATAGCCTCCATCAGCACGGATCTGACGGTCAAGTTCACCAATGAGTATTGCATAACCAGTTCTCGCCCATCTGTCGGCCCCGGCAAACCCTTGCAGGAATGTTCCGATGAAATAAAGCCCAAGCGCTTCGCCAGTGAGATGGGTATTGGGGCTGCTGTATGTGGATAAATACCGCTCAATGTGTTGAGCGTTCCAAACGAGGCCGTTCAGCATCTTGACAAAGATGTCAGGACGAATGCTCGACGAATCCTTAAAATAATGAAATGCCCAGATCCACGACATTGAACGGTACGCGATCTCAAGCGAGGATATCCAGTTCACACCCAACTTCGGTGGATTCTTCTCGATCCAGTCTTCAACGTGGGCAAGAAACGCATCGGCATACGCTTCGTCACCCGTGATCCAATATGCCTGGCCGAGCGTTGTGAAATATTGATGCCGGTTCAACTCCCAAATAACTTTCTTGTCCCCTGTTTCAGATGGATCGGTCTCATCAAACCGCGACCAATGTCGAAGCGGTGAGCGTTTTCCCGAAATCGGATCAAAGTGCCAGTCCGGCAAAGCCGGGCCGAAGCTAAGGTCTGAGTGGCCAAGAAGGTCATATGACCCGGAGAGGATCTTCTCGGCGCGCTGGATAATGCCATCGCGTTCACGCGGGAAACGTTCCCTGAGCGCGGCCAGCGTTCCGTCCCGATCCGAGAATGAAGGGAAAAACAAATGTTCACGCTGGCGAAAATGCTTTAGTACGTCGGCCGGACCACCAAGCCCTTTCTCCCACAGCGATCGCACAAAAGAGCTCCGGTCCCGGCTCCTGACATCCGCTAACGGACCGGCCTGTTCGGCCAATGCGGATAGCTTTTGCTTGGCTCGGAACATTATCTCGCCAAGCGATCGGCCCTTAAGCTTTTTGAGTTTCGCGATCATTTCTGCATCAATTCCTGATACGCCGCAACTACGCTCGCCGCGTTTCCTGTTTCGACCGGTGCGGCGGAAGGTCCCGAATTTTGTTTCTCAAATGCTCCAATAACAGCCTGTAACAGCCGCCCAGGATCGAACGGAGGCTTTAGAAGAAAAACGCCGTCCGGCCGCATCACGTTATCAGACGCAATTACCGGAGTGCCCAGAAATAACGCTTC
Source organism: Acidobacteriota bacterium (assembly GCA_020853255.1). Next base: position 26,999 of record JADYZI010000141.1, on the reverse strand, counting down.
CCTAACCGCTATCGAGTCTCCATCGTAATCAGTCAGCCGCATTAGAACGTCAGCACGCGCTATTAGATGCAGCACGAACCGGTGATCCAGATCACCTGTCATCACAATGCGTTCCGCCAGACCGCGAGTTTTGATCGCATCGGACAAAGTGTCCTGTTGCGCTCCCGCACCGACTATCATCAGCCCGGCATTTGGAAACCTCTCCAGCAATTTGGGCATTGCATCAACAAGAAACTGGTTCCCATATTCCCTTTCGAGGGCGCCGACCGATACGAGGAACGGATCAAAGCGGGTGCTACGCTCTTCCAACTCGTCCGGAAGCCGAACCGATGGATCGGGTTTGTTCATTTCAAACGGAAGGATCAGGCAAGCACGTTCTTTATTAACGCCGAAGGCCTTGAACATGGCCATCATCTCGTCGTTGACACCGATGACGAGATCGATAGATCGAAGTGCAGACCCGCGGATCGAACGCCGCCGCGCCGAATCCACCGAGTTTCGTGCGTAGCCACCAGAATGGAATGTCAGGACCGATCGCTTCCCGGGGAGAATGCCGCACAGATACACAAGTCCTGCAAGCTTAGCGCTGAAATCGCCACCCAAATGGTAATGAACGATATCGCATTCCATCGAAACGAGAAGTTTGATCAGGCCAAGGGCCGACCTCGGCTTAAGCACGTGTGTGTCAGTTGTTTTTCCGCCGCGATCCGTCACATCGATGATCTTCGATTCGTGGCCAAGCTCGATGAGTTTCCCGTGGATAGCAAGCATATTCATCGAAACCCCACCATGCGGCGGTGGTACTGGACCAAGCTGAACAATTCGCATTCTGTCCTTGCTCATTTAGATAGATCGGCCTCTAGCCATGAACTCGCCTTGATACAGGTCAAGGGTCTGATCCAGTTGGTTTCGAGTCGAGAATTGTTCTGCAATACGCTGCTTTCCACACTTTCCAAATGCCGCGGCAACCGCTGGATGTTCCAGGAGTTCCACGATTCGGTCAGCCATCGCCGCATCGTCATTCGGCTCTATAAGAAAACCGTTTTCACCTTGTCTGATAACCTCGGCCGCCCCTCCGACATTCGTTGCAACAACAGGCTTTCCAGCCGCCATATATTCGAGGATCGAATTCGAAAAACCTTCCGAGTCCGACGAAAGCACACAGACCGAAGAGACCGCCAAGAGCTCTGGAATGCGGCTGCAGCGGCCAAGAAAAATGGCACGGCTGCCTAAACCAAGCTCTTCCGCATACGCCTTTATCAGACCCGACCGCTCGCCTTCTCCTGCCACAATAAATACCGCATCTGGAAACCGGTCCGCGACTTTTTTTGCCGAACGAAAGAACATCTCATGATTCTTTACCTTTTCGCGAAGGTTAGCGACGATAGTAACAAATTGAAAGGCCGGATCGATCGGCAGCCCTAGGCCTTCCAGCAATGACGCTCGATCGCCGCAATCAGCATCGAATCGCCCGAGGTCTATGCCATTGTAGATGAGCTTAAGCTTTCCGTGCGGAACCCCGGCGTCCAACAGGTACCGTCGCACACCCTCTGAGTTGACGACGACTACCGACGCATGGCCAAACGCTCGTCGTTCTACAAAATTCTGTGATCTGGTCCGCATCCCCATCTCGCGCTTTGCGGCGATCCTGAGCGGCACACCCGCAATTCCAGCGCCGGCCATTCCGAAAATATTGCTGTAGAAGTCATGCGTTTGCAGTATCTCGATGTTATTCGCCCGCAGCCAGCCTGAGAAACGCCACACCTGCTTTAGAAAATTAACATCGTAAAATGAGTTGAGTGAAAACTCGGGAATATCCGCGAATCGGTCAATTACGTCGTCATCCAGGAGCACGCCGCTTTTGTTCAGACAAGCCAGTCGAACGTTGTACGTGCCGTCGTCATAAAGAAGTCGTGCCAGCTGCAATGCCTGCCGCTCGGAGCCTCCCTGATTGAAGCTTGGGATAAGTTGTAATATGTTCTTTTTCACGCGTCGATCAGATGGCGGGCATCAAGCATCAATGTAGCGGCGAAACCAAAGCTCCAGCATCCAAAGCTCCCACAACGCATTTGAGTGGTCGCGGCGGGCCGACGAGTGCTCATTGAGCAGAATTTCAACATACTTTTGGTCAAACCAGCCCCGTTCCCGCATACGCTGCCCTGAAAGATCGTCATAGATCTGGTCGCGGAGTTGATCGTTGATCCAACTTCCGATCGGGACGCCGAAGCCCTGCTTTTCTCTATGCAGGATGTTATCGGGAACCAGTCCGGCCATGGCCTTCTTGAGTATGTACTTCGTTTGGCCTCCTTTTAGTTTCAGGTGGGATGCCATTCCGGCGGCCAGTTCGATCACCTCATGATCAAGCAGCGGGACCCTCGCTTCGAGTGAATTTGCCATCGTCATTCGGTCGACTTTGGTCAGAATGTCTCCAGGCAGATACGTTTTACTGTCTAGATATAGAAGCCGCGCAAGCGGGTCAGATCCTGGCGGCGCTTCCGCGAACCGGGCAAAAAGAGCCTCTCCGGCTGACCTGCTTCCATTCAGGGCGGCGAGCATGTCGCTCGTATAGAGCTGCCGTTTGCGGGGCAGGTTGAATGTTGAAACGCTGTCTATATATCTGTCGATCGGGTCGAGAGAGATATTGTAAAGAAAGTTCTTTCCAAAGCTGCTGTGCGGCAATGCCGCGCTCGCTCGGCGCAGGCCTTGTCGCCGAACAACTTCCGGGATGCGGCTATATGTGTTTCTTGCCTGATCGATGACATAACGGTCGTAACCGGCAAACATTTCATCGCCGCCATCACCTGACAAGACAACCGTCACGTGGTCGCGGGCCATTTTTGAAAGCAGGTACGTCGGAAGCGCGGATTGATCGGCGAACGGCTCATCAAAATGCCACACGATCTCGCCGATGATGTCGAAGAGGTCCGGCGTGACGATAAATTCGTGATGGTCGGTGTCAAAATGCCGGGCTGCGATCCGTGCGTATTTCAACTCGTCAAAGCTGTCCTCATGAAAGCCGATCGAAAATGTCTTGACAGGCTTTGAAGATAGCTGCGACATCATCCCAACGACGGTCGAGGAATCAACGCCGCCCGAAAGAAATGCCCCGAGAGGGACCTCTGAGATCATCCTGATCCCGACGGCTTCGCGTATCTTGTTAAAAAGTGCATCCGCCCATTCGGACTCCGAACGTTCGAGGGCGGGCGTAAGATCAAGATCCCAATATTTATGTGTCGTGATCTTTCCGTCTTGAAAACGCAGAAAAAAGCCCGGCGGCAGCTTCTTTACATTGTTGATGATACAGAACTCTTCGGGGACGTAGCCGAACGATAGATAAGCGTCCAACGCCGCCGGATCGATCTTCTTTTCGAAACCGCCATGTGCCAAAAGCGTCTTTAGCTCAGAACCAAAGATGAACTCACCTTTGTCGGTCAAGGTATAGAATAACGGCTTTTTGCCAATGCGGTCGCGGGCGATGAATAGTGATTCCGATCGGAGGTCCCATATCGCAAAGGCAAACATCCCGCGCAGTTTGTAAAGACATTTCTCACCAAATTCCTCGAAGGCGTGAACGATCACCTCGGTGTCGGAATTTGTCTTGAAACTATGGCCGAGAGAGCTTAATTCTCTTTTTACTTCCTGGAAATTATATATCTCGCCGTTAAAAACGATTGCCAGGTTGCTGTCCTCGGTAAATATCGGCTGTTGGCCGGTTTTGATATCGATGATCGAAAGGCGCCGCATACCGAGAGCGGCCCGGCCTGCGACGACGGTCCCCTGTTCATCCGGCCCCCGATAGACAATGCTCGCGCACATTCGATCGAGCCGCGCGGCACGCTCCGCCGCCGGTTCGGCGACGTCTTTTGAGACAAATCCTGTGATCCCGCACATCTTAACTCTAAACTGCCTTGGGCACTGAAGATCGCCAAACCATAAATCGGCGAACCAGGCGTAAAACTCTTTCCTTATCGTCGGGATCTACGGCGCCGATCCAAAGGGCGAGAATGAGATATGCCGTGCCGTAGATCGCGGCAAAACTCCCGAGGAATAGACAGCCGCCCACAAATTCAGTGCCTTTTCCCAATCTGGCCGCCGCCAGAACACGTTCGGCCACGGCAACGAACGTGGACATCATTTGCCCTGCCGCGGCCGCGTACACACCAATGGCTACAAGGGCCGCTCCTACCGCCGCCGCCGCGATCTTGCCTATCGGTTTTAGCAAATACAGGTCCCCAAAACCAGCATCCAGCATCCTGGCCGAGATCCACGCCGCAACAAGCTTTTCGAAAACGATCGAGGCAACGACGATCGAGATCATCTCGAGCAGGCCAAAACGCCCGATCCCGTACCAAAACACGCCTATCAACACGATCACGATACCGACCCGAACCCTAAGAAGCATGTGAGCGGCCTTTGGGTACGCCCGCGTTATCGGGTCCACAACCAGGCTAAAAAGTGGCAATGCAAACAGATTTACACGAAAGATCGCGGCGCTTGCCGCATACTGGCTCGTAAACAGCGTTGTTATGAACTCGTTTGCCGCGATCATCAAGAAAGCGAATAGCGGAAAATAGAAAAAGGCAAGCTTTTGTGTTGCCGTGACGGTCAGGCGCAACATCTCGCTCTTTCGGTCCTCATCCTGCAATTGGCTCATTTTTGGGATCATGACCGAACCAACCGATTCGTAGAGAAGCGTGATCAGCGGCAGCTGAAAGCAGCCGACGGAGTAGATCGCAAATTCCGCCGCTGAAAAGCTGTGGCTGACAAAGTAATTGTGGACATCAGTTTGTCCGACATACAGCAGTACAGAAAGTCCGAACGGTACTGTATAAGCAAATTGACGACGGAAAAATGGCAGATCAACGTGCGTCCAGAATCTGGGAAATCTGTTATGCAGATACGCGACCAGAAGCACCGACTGTCCCGCAAACACCACGATCGCGGCATAGATGATCGAATCGACTGTTCGGAACATCACGACCGCACCGATCATCAAGAGCGTTTTCAATGCTTGGGTACAAACAATAAAGGCTGCACCAAGCCGGGCCTCCTGCTGTGCAAGTGCGGCCGTTTCAAGAAAACTGGAGAAGATCCAGAGCCAAATTACGACACCGATAAGCGGCGCCAGGCGTGTTAATTCATCACTCTGAAATGTTGCACCGAGCACACCGGGAAAAAGAAATAACACCAAAAAGGCCGCAGCGCCCATTAGAAAATTAAAGGCCAGAATATTTAGTACGGCGGCGTGGTGCTTTTCCGGATCGCGATTCAAGTAGTAATAGGCGCTCATCGAAAAGCCGAACGGCAAAACAAGCACCGCATTTGCGGCGACAAGAAACGCCTGCCGATAAACGCCCACATTTTCCTGCGTCAGATAGCGCACGACCAATAGCGGGAGCATCGTATTCAACGCAAAGCCGGCGACCTTTGCGAACAATATCCAAACACTCTGAGACGTAAGTGACGCCTTTTTTTGTACCGGTTCTTCCATCATGGAGTGCGTCTAATGCGGATCACGAATCGGTTCCCAGGCCGCGTAACGCTCGCCTCTCAAAAACTGAAAAAAACCTGCCGCCGACGCAATGTTGGCCAGGACAAAATAGAGCGGTACCGACAATGGCCCTCCTTTGATACCTCCCCGTTCCAGGACCCACGCAGCAACGGCCAACCCGTAAAATACGGCCTGTATTGCAAAAACAAGTAAAAACCCCATCGAATCAAATGCAAGCAGGCCGGATGAAACAAGCGCTGCGGTCAGAAAGATCGGAACGCTGTATCGCAATACCTTGTGGGATAAGAGTTGGAGGGCATAGATGCCGGCTCGAAATGGATTCAACATTTCGCGGTTTCGCCAAAGGTCAGTAAACGTTTGCGAGATGACGCGAACCCGCATTTTCATTTCTTTTCCGGACTCACGGTTCGTTTCTTCCGCGCATACCGCGCCAGGTTCGTAAACGGTCCGCAAACCTTGTTTGTAGATCAGTGTTGCGATAAGAAAATCCGAGCATGCCTCGGGATACATCGGCACATAGTTTGCCCGCCGCACCGCATAGATACACCCGGAAACACCGATGAGAGAGCAGACTCGGCTCTCGCTTTCCTTCAACATGGATTCGTAGCTCCAATAGGACCGAGCCCCGGATCCAACAGTACTCCTTACGGGGTCCGAATAGACAAGCTTGCCGGCAACACAACCTACTGATCGGTCGGCAAAGTTTGCCGCCAATGCTCGAATGGCATCGTGTTCGTATTTGGATGTTGCATCTGAAAAAACGAGGATCTCACCCGCAGCGTGTTCGACCGCCAGGTTCTGAGCGGCCGTTTTGCCGTGTCGCTGTGTTTGGCGGACAAGCTTCACCCCGCGGCCTGCAAACTCGCGAACGATCGTTTCGGTCCCATCTGTTGAGGCGTCCGAGGCAACAATTATCTCCAGTTTGTCACTCGGATAATCGAGGGCAAATGTGTTCTCCAATTTTTTGCCAATGTCCCGTTCTTCGTTAAAAGCCGTGATGATAAAGCTGACGGTTGGTTCGGTCTCGGCCCGCTCCACTGTGCTGGACGTCCATCTTGCGAGCAAGAACATAAGCAGAGGGTAGCCGAAATAGACGTAGGCGATAAGCCCAACGCTGGTGAAAAATACGACCTGCCCGAAGAGTGAACCACTCATTTCTATGCGTTTCGTACCTCCAGGAATGGAGTTGGGGCCCCGACCGCCGCATCAACATTGTTCTCGTATGTTAGCTGATAGATCCGCCGGATCCCGATCGCGTACGCGACCGGATAATAGACGTACCAGTTATAAGCCAGGGATGAGAAAAAACTGGAAACGAAGTAGCCGGCGATGCTCGCCTGAACTCCGATCGACAGGTAATATAGCCACGTGTAGTCACTTTGAGCAAACAGTCTGCGTTCCATGACGTTGAGTTTCCGGATCGGACTCAGAAGAATGATCAGGTATGCCGCGAACGCCAGCCATCCGAGTTCGGATGATACCTGCGTAAATGCGTTGTGCGTCCCTAGATTGTAAACGCCGACGATCTCAAAATTGCCGATCCCGATACCGAGAGGATTGCGGAGCGTAACCCAAATAGAACGGATCAGCAGCTCGGTACGCTGGCTGGCTGACCCGACCGGGTCGAGTGAGGGGATAAATATCGAAAGAATGCGAAGTCCGTATTCGCCCGGCGCGAGCAGAATTGCCATGCCGCCCGCCGCCGCCGCGATGACCGTTGTCCTAAGCCGATGAAGCCTGCCAAGTTTCCAAACCAGAACAGCAGCCACCGCGATCAGACCTAGAAAAGCCCCGCGTGACTGTGTAACAAGGCTTCCTGCCGTCATTATCGCCGCCCCGGCAAAGAAGATCAGCTTAGTTACCCAATTTCGGGCAGCGGCCCCAAGCGCAACGGCTATCGGTATAAAGATGACCAGATGCACGGACATATCGTTCGGATTACCGAACATACCGCCAAAATCTACGCTCACCCGATAACCTTCTGTCCTGAACTCACCGTTCATATAAAGATCGACCGCCTGAAGGCTCAGCATTATCCCAACGGCAACGCCAAGCCACATTAGGCCTTTGATCCGCCGCTCGGTGCGCAACGTGTTCACCATAACGATGAACATCAGGACGACCTTGATGAACGTATCATTGAACGTGGCCCACGCAAGCCCTGGATTCCGGGCCAATGGGATCGTTAGCAACGCCCACGCCGTAATAAAGAGTATGCACTTTACTTCTATCGGGAGGGCCGTAATGCTCCCTTCTACTGCGATCTGGGACGGAAGATAGATCAGCAGGGTTGCAACGGCCGCCAAAAGGGCCATCTGATTGAATCCAGCCAGTCCGGGTATTAGTTCATAGGGTCGGAAATATAGGACGAGAGTAAAAAGAAAGACGCCAGCGTAGGTGAGCGAATGGCCGTTGCGGCTGATCCAGGTCTCGCGAGCGATCGGCTTCTTCGCGTCTGTTGCGGCCGGGACAATAGGTCCCAAGTCGTCATTCGCCGTCAAGCTCCGATCATCCAATTCCAAGCTTTGATCATCGAAAATGTCCGACGGGATCTCGCTGGTCACGGCACTCGAAAATGTTTGGTTAGATGTATTTTCACGCTTAGCGCGAGGGCGGATAGTTGGCTGTTCACGCGTGCCGGTTCCCTCCGGCGCCGCCTTAGGGGCCCGCACCGTTGAGAAGGCGGAGGTTGATGTGTTCCTACTGTTCATCAAGTGGTCTTTAATAGTGCGAATCGGATCGGATTACCGAAATCAGTACAGTACGGGCAAACAAGCTCCAAAATTTTCCAATATACGGGTAAACTCGTTGTATTGAATCTATTCTATCATTGTTGCAGAAATTGGTAATTTTGATCGTACTGCCCAAACCGTATTGGTTGGGGTGAACACGAGAGCGCGTTTTGCCCGGTTCACCGCCTATTAAATGAAGGTATTAGCAATATCTCTTGCCTTTCCGCCGCTCGCATATCCGCGGTCGATCCAGGTTGCGCGTTTGCTCAAGCATACGCTCGCGAAAACGGTCCTGTTTTGTGCCGACGAGTCGGGAGCGCGTATCGATCCATCGATCGAGCCGGATGCGGAAGAACGGCTTAAAGCGTGCATTCGTATACCTGTCCCATCCGGGACGCGGCGTCAGTTAACAGAACGGATCTTGTATCGATTCGTACGCGGAGCCTGGAATCAACGCAATCTGGTTCCCGACAAATATGGCGGTTGGGGTTCGCTGGTCGTTGAGAAAGCGGCAAAGTATGTCGAAGAGGGTAACTTCGAACCGGAAGTGCTTGCAACATTCGCTCAGCCGTTTACCGACCACTTGATCGGCCTTGAGTTAAAAAAGCGGCTCGGGCTGCCTTGGCTCGCCCATTTTAGCGATCCGTGGGCGGATAACCCGTTTACTCCCTTTGACGCACGGACACGGGAGCGAAACCTTGCGCTTGAAAAGATCGTGGCGGAAGAAGCGGATGCTCTTGTTTTCACATCGGTAGAAACGGTCGAGCTTTTTTTTCGAAAATATGCGGCCGGATTGCGAGAAAAAGCTATCGTTTTGCCGCAATGCTATGATCGGTCGCACTTTTTGCCAATAGACTCGCCGCCTTCCGGCCCGATAACTGTGCGCTATCTCGGCAATTTTTACGGCCGTCGATCACCGCAACCGCTGATCGCAGGGCTGACCGAGCTTTACCGGACAGATCCCGCGAGTATCGAGAATGTGCGGTTCGAACTGATCGGCCCGGGCAATGCAGACCAGGTTAAAACCATGGCCGCATCACTTCCAGCAGGATGTGTGGCCGTTCGATCACGTGTTGGGTATCAGGAAAGTCTCGCTCTAATGACTTCTTCCGACGGCCTCTTAATAATCGATGCTCCGGCGGACATTAGTGTATTTCTGCCTTCAAAACTGATCGATTATATTGGAGCGGACAAACCGATATTTGGAATAACCCCGAAAGGAACGGCGGCCGATCTGATCACCGAGCTGGGAGGCTCCGTCGCCAATCCGGCACAGACACAACAGATCTCAGCAGGCCTAAGCCAATTCATTCAGGAACTGCAATCGCGACGGTCTGGGCAATTTAACAGGCCGTGGGGCAAGGCAGAAGTACGTGAACGCTTTACCGGAGACAGGGTGTCGCGCGATTTTCTGTCAATGCTTCAAAATTTATCAACTTAGATAGAGATGAACGGATATAACATATTATACGACTGGGTCATCGAGGCGGAATTTGCCGGCGGTGCGATCGCGGTGCTGTTCTATGGCTCGATCCATGCCGCGCGGCATTTTTTTGACTTTTCGGTAAAAAGGACAATAGAATGTATCGGTTGGTTCGGCAGGACCTGTCTCAAACCGATCGCTCGCCGTCCCTATCATCGCATTACCACTGACCTTCCAATGATTCGATCGATCATACGCTCACTTCGAAATGCGATCGAACCGGAGCGCCTAACCGCCGAAGCTGCTTCTGAACGGGATTCTGACCTACAGGGCCTTCCGGCCCGCGATCCAAGCGTAGAAGAGGCCATGGAATCTTCTGTAAAATGGCTTTGTCGGGCGCAGGATAACTCTGCCTCGCAAGACGGCGGTGTCGCCCGCGACTTTAGCTTGATCGACGGTTGGAACTCTTCATATCCGGAAACAACCGGCTACATTATTCCAACGCTGATCGCGTACGCTGAATCGACCGGCGATAAGAAGGTTCTAACACGCGCAAGGCTAATGCTCGATTGGTTAGTGTCGATCCAGTTCCCCGACGGCGGTTTTCAGGGAAGCGTTATCGGGGCAGAGCCGGTTATTCCTGTGACATTCAATACCGGCCAGATCCTGCTTGGCCTGGTTAGCGGGGCCGAGAAATTCGGGGAGGCCTATCGCGGGCCGATGCGACGTGCGGCCGATTGGCTGGTCGCCACACAGGACGACGATGGCTGCTGGCGAAGCCACCGGTCGCCGTTCGCCCAACCGACGGACAAGGCATATGAGACCCACGTGTCATGGGGCCTGTTCGAAGCGGCACGGCTTGAGCCGTCAAGCGATTATGCCAAAGCTGCACTTGCCAATATTCGATGGGCACTTAGCTTGCAAAATGAAAATGGATGGTTCCGTGATTGCTGTCTATCGGAACCCGAGCACCCGCTGACACACACTATAGGATACGTCCTTCGTGGCGTTGTTGAAGCATATCGGTTTTCCGGTGAAGAGGAATTTCTCGCTGCATCCCTACGTACCGCAAACGCCCTATTGACGGCGGTGAGGCCGGACGGCAGCCTGCCCGGCCGTCTGGATGAAAATTGGAACGGGACCGTTGATTGGTCATGCCTTACCGGCAACGTGCAGATAGCGGCATGCTGGTTCTTGCTGCACGAATATACGGGCGATAAGCGCTACCTTGAAGCTGCTCTCGCGGCCAATAAGTTTGTCCGACGCACCATGGCCCTCGAGGGCCCTTTGGAGACGCGCGGGGCCGTAAAAGGCTCGTTTCCCGTCTCTGGTGGTTATTGCACGTACGAATATCCGAACTGGGCCGCAAAATTCCTGATCGACTCGCTGCTGCTCGAAAAGAACGCTCGGTCTGAGTCCTGATCGTTGTGCCAATTACCTTCAGATCCATTGATAACCCTTGTGCCGATGTCATCACCTCGATCGCGGCCCTTGACCCGGCGAACCCTTTCGCGACGAACGAATATGCAATGGTTCGGCGGCAACTGGGGGCCGAAGTGCTCGCGATCGTTGTGGAAGAAGGCGGCCGTATCCTCTTAGGATGTCTTAGCTTTCTGACGCGGGGCCGCATGAATTCTCGGCTTGAGGTAACATCTCTGCCGAAAACGACCGATGACGAGGTTTTCTGGCAGGGCTTGTTCGATGAGTGTCGCATCCGAGGCATTTCCGTGCTCAGCGTAAATAGCTTTGCATCGGCGGTGGCCGCGATACCTGATACGCGTCAGCGAGTTTCGTTCAAGAAGCGAGGCGAATATGCGATAGACCTTACCGTTCCCGACCTTTCGAAGATAATGAACAGGCGGCATCGGCGACAGATCTCAGCGGCCAGATCGGCCGGCCTTGAAATTACACGGGTAGATGATGGGCTGAGCCGCGATACTCACGTCAGGCTATCCAACCTGTCCCTTGACCGACGGCGCCGGCGCGGCGAGTCGATCGACGCCGAAACAGGCCGCCAACTGGTCGATGCCTTTCTCGATTGCCATGCTGGGCAACTCTTTCAGGCGGTCAGGAACAATCAGGTGTACAGCAGCCTTCTAATCGCGAAAAGCCGATCTGGTGCCTATGGGCAGAGTTCGGGGACAAGTGAGCACGGGCGTGAGATAGGAGCGTCGCATTTTGTTTTCTCGGAAGCTGCGGCCCTGCTGCAGATCGAGGGTCTCCAGGTCTTTAATCTTGGCGGTGCCGATGAACACAGCGGCGGCCTGCAGGAGTTCAAATTGGGAATGGGGGCAACGCGTGTGGAACTGGAATCAGCGGAGTTCTTTACCGGAAACTTTTTCAATAAGGTCGTGACACGGGCCGCGTCTCTACTGAGAGGCTGATCTCATCAAATCGTCACGCCCCACGCCTGTATCCATAATTCAAGGACGATCAGTGCCCAAACACGGTTCGCCGCTCCGTCACTGCCTCCTTTTGCTTCGGCAAGGCTGCGTTCGACCGCTGGGTGAAATAGTGCCGCCCCCAACCTGCTTTGCGAACTGAGCAGAGTCTCGTGTGCCCACGAGTGCAAGCCATTCGCGATCCATTGGTTAGCCGGATCAGGAAACCCTCGCTTTGGCCGGTCGATGATGGTCTTTGGGAGCCGTTTTGCACAAAACCGGCGGAGAACGCTTTTTGTTTCGTACTGGTTGATCCCATTGCGCCGTACCTTTACAGAATTGGGCTGGCGGTTGGCCCATTCGACAAGCCGGTAATCGAGGAACGGCGTGCGGGCTTCAAGCGAAGCGGCCATGGTCGCCTTGTCCGCTTTCATCAACAGGTCCTCGACAAGCCAGTCTTTCTGATAGACCGAAAGTATCTGCTGAAGCGGGTCGGCCGAGCCCGCGGCCTCGTACCGTGCCGACACGATACGATCGCTGCGTTCCCAGCACTCGTCGGGCAAAAGGGCCTCTTTTTCCGCTTGATCGAAATTTCCGGTTATATGCGGCAATGCGATCCTGTTCCAATTTTGAAGCGGAAGGTTGGCAACCTTTTCAGCCCTTCGGTGAAGTCCGCCGGGGCCCAATCGTGTGAATGCCGCTCCTACCTTGAGCGCGTTCGGAAAACGCTGAAGGAGGCGAACACGATTCCATTCCCGCTCGGCCCGGTCAAAGTCATAACCAGCCAGTATCTCGTCGCTACCCTCACCGGAAAGAACAACTTTCACGTGTTCGCGCGCAAGCCGCGACAGGGCAAGGACCGAGATGGTCGAAAGGTCAGCCAGCGGCTCATCGGTCGCATAAACCACTTCTGGCAGCATTTGATGGAATTTCTTTTCGTTCAGTACAACATCGTGATACTGCGCGCCCACGTGCCGGGCGACCTGTTCGGCATATCCCAATTCGGAGTAATAACCGCCTTCCTCAAATCCGACCGAGAAGGTATGAAAATTACGGTGGCCAAGCTCAACTGCGGCAGCGGCGATGGCGCTTGAATCAAGACCACCACTCAAAAACACACCGACCGGAACATCCGCCGCGACTAGTCTCAATTCAACCGCGTCAAGAAACAGCTTCGCAAACTCGGCGTCCGTCTCGCGTTCGGGCCTTGGCTCCAGGGCATCGCTGACAACATCGCTCTCCCAATATCGCTCGATCACGGGCGGTCCGCCTTGCGTGAACCGCAGCAGATGGCCGGGCGGAAGCTTCTTTATATCCTTCCAAATTGAATTGGGGCCCGGTACATATCGGAAGGTGAGATAATCCCACAGGGCCTGTTTATCAAGGCGGCGCTCGACCAACCCGGAAGCCAGTATCGCCTTGATCTCGGACGCAAAGAGAAATGTTCGGCCGTCCCAATAATAATAGAGCGGCTTGACTCCCATGCGGTCGCGGACAAGCAAAAGTGACTTTACGTTTTTATCCCAGGCCGCGACGGCGAACATTCCGTTCCAGTCGTGAATAACGGCCTCACCCTTGGCTACAAGGGTTTTTAGGACCACTTCCGTATCACTTTCAGTCGTCCAACCTCCTACACCCCGCGATGCGAGCTGCTGACGCAGCGAGCGGTAATTGTAAACCTCGCCGTTAAAAACAATGCCGCGGCCGGCCGATTCATCCCAGATAGGCTGCCGCCCGCCCGCAAGGTCAATGATCGAGAGCCGCCGCATGCCAAAGCCAAATCCGTCTTCGGCCCACGCTCCCTCATCATCAGGGCCGCGGTGGACTATCGACTGATTCATTCGACCGACAACGGCCAGGCATTCGTCGCGGGCGTAGTCCCCGGCTATACCGACAATACCGCACATTTTATTGTTGTTCCCTGCCTTGCATATATTGTCGATAAGGCGGTCCCGTCGATATGATCGTCCCGCCAAAGCCAACAGCCACCGGCCGTTTACCCGCGAAGGCTATTCGCTCCAATCTGTGGCGCGTTCCACTTTTCTCCGACGTCCACGTCACGCCACGGTTGCTCGTCCCGAGTACGATGCCGCCTTCCCCAACAGCAAATCCGTTCGCAGGGTCATAAAAACCAACGTCCAGAAGTTCCGCCTCAGTTCCTGAAACTAACGGCCTCCACGACCTTCCGCGATCACCAGAAGAGAATATCATCCCGTCCGCACCGGCGGCCCATCCGTTCGCACTGTCGGCAAAAAATACCGAGTTTAATTTTTGTGCTGGCCCGGAAAGAGGAAAGGCAGGGTTTTGCCAGCTGCGTCCATTGTCATCGCTGAGGATCAGCGTGCCGCCGCCGCCCACCAGGATCATGCGAGATCCGCCAACCATCGCACCATCGAGCATGCGGAATTTAACAGGCAGCCAGTGCCGGACCTCCGCCCTGTCTACTTCAGGCAGACCCGCGATCACCCCGCCTTCGCCAACGAGAAATCCGCCATCCGACGCAAAGAACATCCGGCTAAAACGTTCAGGTGAATTTGCAAGCTCAACCACTGACCACGTCTTTCCGCCATCGATCGTTCGCATCAAATATGCGGGATTTTTTCCGCTCACGGCCCGTCCCCGATCGCAGAGCATCCAGCCATTCAAACTGTCAACGAAATGTACGTCACGGATCGTATCGGACGATGGCACATGCAGTTTTTGCCACGAGGCCCCGCCATCCGACGTTGCCAACAGGGTGCCGTTGGTGCCCGCCGCAAATCCGCGTTCGGCGTCCAGGAATTCCACAGCGTAAAGCCAGGCAAGTACCCCTGAATCTCGCTTCTGCCATTCCGCTCCGGCCGCCGTGACGACGCTGGAAATGGCGGCCAGTATAAGCATTAACGACCGGGTACGCATCTCTATAGTCGGGAAAAATACAGCCGTTAGAATGGCGAGCCGAACAGTATCCGGGCCGCGCTGGCTTTTCCGATCGTCTCCATTATCTTCGAGATACTCCACTTCTTTTCCGGTACGATCAATTGGTCACCAGGCAGCAAATACGGTACCTCGCTTTCGCCCTTGGTTATCTGGCTAAGATCTATCATCGTCCTGGCAAACGAGCCGTCGCGGGACATTCGCAAAAGAACCACTCGCTTGGAGTCTCCGCCGTTCGCGATGCCGCCAGCCTCTGCTATAGCCTCATAAACACTATAACGCCGATTCATCACTCGAACACCCGGAGTAGCGACCTTGCCGAGCACTCCGAATCGCGCCGAGCCGACCTTATCTAAAGTCACGGTTACCTGTGGGTCGATTATGTATTCATCAAGCCGCTTCTTGATCTCTGCGGCCACCTCGTCGGTCGTCTTTCCACCGACGAAAACTCCACCTGAGACCAGCGGATATGATATCTTCGCGGTCGGCGGGATGACAATTCCTGTCTTGGAATAATTAGGCTCGCCAAAAACATCCACCGAGATCACATCTTCCGGGCCGAGATGATAGGCGCGCAAATAGTTGTTGTAGTATGGCAGCAACTCAGCCTCTTCATCCGAAACGGGCTTCGGCGGTTGGGCCGCGATCACGATCGAAAATAGCACGGCCATGGCGGTTGCCGCGATCCACCGTGAAATTAGTGTGTTGTACTTCATTAGGTCTCCCACCCCTATCGGCCCCCTATTCCAAAGAGTACCGTTTTTACCGTCTCAAAAATAATTATTGCATCAAGGGCCAGCGATTGGTTCTTGATGTAATACAGGTCGTATTGAAGTTTTTCTCTGGCGTCCTCTACCGATGCACCGTAAGGATATTTTATCTGCGCCCACCCGGTCAGGCCGGGCGCGACAAGATGGCGATGTCCGTAGAACGGTATTTGATCCGTCAACTCGGCAACGAAATGGGGCCGTTCCGGCCGCGGGCCGATGAAACTCATCTCGCCCTTCAGAATATTCCAAAATTGCGGGATCTCATCGATCCTGACCTTTCGGATCAGCTTGCCAAACCTGGTCACGCGGTCGTCATCAGATGAGGCCCAAACCGGGGTCCCATCCGCTTCGGCGTCATTGTACATTGAACGGAACTTCATTAATTCAAAGCGTAGGCCGTCCTTGCCGACCCGCTCCTGTCTGTAAAACACGGGCCCCGAAGATTCGAGTTTGATGATTATCGCTGCCAGGATCCCGATCGGGAAAGAAAGGATTACGCCGATAAGGGCCAGTGACCGATTCACTATCTCGCGAAGCACGACCACAAGTTTCGTATCGCGTTCCCGTCCCGAAAAGATGAGCCACGAAGGCCGCAGCATGTCCAGGTGAACTTGCCCGGTAACGCGTTCGTAGAATGAAGAGCTTTCCTCGATATCAACGCTGTTTTCCAGGCTCATTCTAAGCAGCGATTCTGTCGGGAAATTTCCGCGCCTCTGCGCCAGCGCAACGACGATTCGGTCGATCTTTCGCTCGGCAACTATTGCTTCCAACTGTTCAGAACTGCCCAGGATAGCTGCTTCGCCTAGCTCGGCCCGTGATCGCGGTGAATCACCGTTCTCGACACCCGGAACCGCTACAAATCCGGCAATACGATAGCCCGCATCGCGTCGTGCATAGACAATATTCGCCGTTGCCGCGGCAGCTTTGCCGGCACCGAGGATAAGCACCTTTTCGCCCAGGTCTGGATGTCCGGTCAGGTAGTGGATGCACGTTCGCCAACCGAGCAGCAACACCAGCGTCAGCACGACTGAGTAGATCACCGTCCCACGGCCTATCATCAGTGGCGGGACAAGATAATAGAGAATGGCCAGTATCGTCCAGGCAATACCGGTCACCTGCACAAGGCGAAAGAGCAACTCCCGCCGGTTGTGCATCACGCCATAGTCGTATAGGTCATACAGGTAGATAGTGACCAGGCAGATAACCGCAGCAAGGGCCACCTTGTTCAGCGCGTTGTTCTCGATGACCTGGTAGGCCGTACCTTCCCAACCCAGACGCAGATAGAGCGCAAGCATGATAGCAATAAAAACTATCGCTACATCGGCCGCTATAAGGCCGGCCATGCGTGGGCTGAATTTGGTACTCATCGCTAACTACAGCTCAGGCCCGTACGGGCTCATTCCGATCGTACAAGCCATATTTATAATAGCTTTCGTCCATCAACGGGACTTCCGACTGGTTCAATATTGTGCCCAGCATCCTCTCACGGGGTAACGAATCGAGGATCCTGTCAACATCCTTGTATTTTGTGTGCTCCGCCCGAATGACCAGCAGAGCTCCGTCCGTCTGATTGATCAGCAGCGATGCATCGGTGAATATTCCCAACGGCGGAGCGTCAATGATAACGAAGTCGAAAAATGTCCGTGCCTCTTTCAGGATCTCAGAAAAACGCGGGCCCGAGATCATTTCGGCGACATCGCTCCGCGGGCTCCCACCAGGCAAAATATATAAGCCGGCGGGCTGCAATTGTACGATAGATTCACTCAGCGATGCCTTATCGGACAGCACCTCTGACAATCCCGATCGTGTCTCGATCCCAAGATATTCCGCAATGCTTGGCCGGCGAAGGTCACTGTCGATGATCAAAATCCGGACGCCGTCCGCCTGTGCAAACAGCCACGAAAGATTGATAGCCGTAACCGATTTTCCTTCAGATGGCCCCACACTCGCAATAACGATCGCCTGGAGTTTCCGTTTCTTGCTCCGGTGCAGGATCTGTGTTCTTAGATTTCGATATTCTTCACAATAGGGCGATTTTGGATCGGTGATAGAAACAAGCCGCGGATTCACATTTTCGACGTTGACGATAGCGGTAGTAACCTGCGAAAGTTCGCCGAGCGATCCGGTATCGAGAGGCATGAGCGGCGTCATCCGGGCGCTCTGGCCGGTTACCGCGGCAACTATCTTTTCATTTGTGACTGATACCTCAGTTCTCGGTGCTCCGATACGAAGGTCAGGCGCCGACAGCGGCCCCGGCGGGAGATTATCAACCTCCGGGTCCTCGATCGTTTCAACCGTGAGAACGTCTTCGCCCTCGGCCGGAAACTCGCTTTCGTACTTTTGTATTGTCTTTAGAAATTTCATCATCAACCCCCAACCGATCGTCACACGGGAGTTACGCTTTCATTCTCATTTCGCGCTAACGCGGCCCCGGTCTGAAAGTAGTTCGTCATGCCCGACCGGCGTCAAAACCCTGGCCGAGCGTACTGCTTCGACGGGCCTGTCGCTGGGCAGCACACTATCGCGGTCCGGCAAAAGATCCAGGTTTTCCGCAACGCTCTCAACCATCTTGCGGCTGATGATCTGATCGCCCGCCGCGTAGGCCGCTATCATAGAGTTATCGCAAAGATTGTTGATAAGCCTCGGAATGCCTTCAGAACATTGAAAGATATAATCGATCGCGTACGGCGAAAATAGATTGGGCTGAGGCGAACCGGCGATAAACAGGCGTTCGGTAATGTAACGTTTTACTTCATTCACACTCTCTAACGCCGGCATTACACATCGCAGGGCGATACGCTGCTTCAACTGCCGCAGGCTCGGCCTCCGCAGTGTCTCCGTAAACTCAGGCTGGCCGGTAAGAATTATCTGAAGATGCTTTGCGTTATCTGATTCCAGGTTGAGAAGCAGCCGGATCTCTTCCAGAACCTCATCCGGCAGCTCGTGCGCTTCATCTACGATCAAGACCGTGCGGAGTCCGCGACGATGACGGTCTTCGAGCAGCTTCGCCATTTCGTTCAGCAGCTCGGTCTTGTTTGACCATTCAGTTATCCCAAGCATTTCCGCGATGTGGTGATAAAACTCTTCGATCGAAAGATGCGGATTTACGATATACGCGGCCAGGACGCTTGAATCAAGCCGGCGAATTATCCAACGCAAGGCGGTCGACTTTCCGGTTCCGACCTCTCCCGTCAGCACTATCAAGCCCTTTGCCATTTCTATCCCATAATACAAACTAGCCAAAAGCTCGTTGTAGCTTGGGGTAAAAACAATGAATTTCGGGTCTGGCGTCAGGCCGAACGGATATTCCTTTAGATTGAAAAACTCTTTATACATTCTTGGATCACTTGGGCCCGTGGCCCGACAAATTGCCCGATCTAACTGAACCTTTCAATTATGCGCGACATTTGAAGCGCAACGATGAGCACTGGAATACTGAGTATTGCTACAACAAAGCCAGCGGCAACCTTTAACAGATGCGTCCGGTAATTTGCTGATATTTCTTTCTCGGACAGCAGGTCCGGTACCGCGGCCAGCACCGGTAAACCCGTGTAATGCTTCGCATCGTCAATACTTTGGATCGTGAACATACGCGGCAATTCGAGTGCTGCTGCAAAAAGAAGGCCAAGGCCAAGGCCCGCTAACGCACCAAAGGCGATAAACAAAGGCCGTTTGGAAGCATTTTCAGGTGTTGCCGGCAGATTGGCCGGATCGACGACCCTGATCGATTCGCCCTGTGCATTGCTCTCTCGCTCAACCTGCTGCTGCGCGTTGTTGAATTTTTTCTGCAGTTCATCGTAGGCGGACTTTGCGAGGTCCATCTGGTTCGTTATGCCTTCCAACGCAACCCTGACATTCGGTATCGAATTGATCTTTGACTCCAACAAAGCGATCTGCCCAGCGTTCTGCATTAGGTCAAGGTCCTTCGCCTGCAGCTGCTGTTCGACCTGCACGATCTGGCCTTCGGCCTTGGTCCGGTCTATCTCAAGGCTTTGCTTTTGCAATTCGGCCTTTCGGCTGCCGGCCTGATTCGCCTGCTTCACCCTTATGTCGGTATTCTTTGCTAGTTTTTCAAGCTCTTCGTTGATCTTGGCGATCTCTGCCTCAGCCTGAATTACCTCCGGATGCCGTTCACGATACTGCTTTCTCAGCCTTTCAAGCCTTGCTCCCGTCTCCGCCCTCTTTTTAACAAGCTCGGCATAGGCCGGCGTATCTTCGATCCGAGACGCCTGCTGGACAGCGGCCCTGGTCTCATTCTCGCCAAAATTCTCGATCAGCCTCATCTGGCTGTTCATCGCCCGAATGCTTTCCTGGATCCGGCCTTTTTCATTCAGCAGAGATTCCTTGTCCTTTGATATCGTCGCCTCGCGTGTCCTCAACCCCTCAAGCTGGGCGATCAGGCCCTGGGCCGATTCCGGCAGCGTCTCAACGTTACTCGTCATAATGCCGAGCCGCTGTTTTTCCAACGCATCAAGATTTGTTTTTGCCTGCGAAAGCTGATTGTTAATAAACTCACGTGTCGTTTCCGCACTTCGCCTTGATTCCACCGATTGTGCCGTCACATACTCTTTTGCAAGTTCGGCGGTGACATTTCGCGCTTTTTCAGGCGATGGATCGCGAAAGCTTATCCGAAACCCGACGACCTTTTCATTGTCAGCCTTTTCCGGGACCACCGAAATATTGTCCCGCATCCGGTCAACTATGCGCTCCACCGGAACGCCAGCGGCACGGTCCGCTGCATATAATTCAAACTTCTGGAGCATTGGCTCCAAAGCTGTTCGACTAAGTACGGATTGGTTGATCGACTGGAGACGGTTCGAGAGGTCATCGTCCGTAAGTGAAGGCGCTACCTTTTCAGAGATGGCCGGCGGCGTCAGCGTCAGAAACGACGTTGATACGTACGTGCTGGGCAAACCGCGAACGACCCAGAATACCGACACAAAGACAGCGAGCGCCGGAAAGATAATATGCCACTTCCGTCTCTTTGCCATCTGCAAGTACTCTACGACAGTCCTTTGTCGAAACCCCACACTCATATACCTTGCCCGTTCGGGTGATGCGTTGCGCCTAACTAATGAATTTCACTATAAATTAGTACGAAAGCATACAAAATTCTAGAGAAATCGTTCAAACAGCCATTAATCGGGCAAAAATTCCACGAGATCGTCCGCGAGATGCCCCGTCAGGTCGATCGCGGCAGCCAATGAGTGCTGAGGATCTTTGCCAAGCGGCGTCATTACCCTTACCAGGCCGCCATCAGATCGCCGCCGGACTACGCTGTCGATCGCAGTATATAACTTGTCCTCGTACTCGCTCACAAACGTCCGTCCGCGCCCTTGATACCAATAGATCAAATATTCCTGGTGCTCGCCCCGATTCACGAGATATAGATTTGCGGTGAAATGCCGCCCCTTCGGTGTCGCGATCTGAAGGCTCCGCGGTTCGGTCATTTCCCAGCCAGTTCCCGGCAAACAATTTAACGGGCTGTGGTACGTGGAACCGCCTCGCTGCGAGGCGTAGTAGCCTACATAGATATTCAATCTTTTGCCGGGGCCGTAGTAATCGCGCATTACATAATCGCTCGCCCGCAAAACACTTTCGCTTTCCTCATCGAACCGGATGTCCGGGTTTCGCTGCTCCCACGAGCCTAACTGTGCCGGTATCTCCTTTAATGGCCGACGATCGGCATGCAATTCGCCGCGATATTGAAGCCAATTCACAAAACCGCCGCAAACTGAAACCACCAGCAAAATGGCCCAGGCCCTTGTTATCGGAACGAGACGGCGTGATCCTTCTACCTCCGAAGGCAGTTCGCATTCCTCGTCGGCGATCTTCTCGCGGCGGAGGCAACGGCCCAACATCATGTTAAGGCCAAGCAACAGCAGCAGCGCAGCAAAAAATACAGCTGATCCAGAAAGGTCATGCCACAGGCCTTCCACCGCCTCATGGCCGTAGAAATACGCAATAACGCCTGTGATAATTACCCGGGCCGCATTTGTGATCAGAGCAACCGGAACGGCCAACGTCATTAGCAGAAAGGTCCGCTGAATATCCTTTGCGAAGAACAGCCCTTTTAAGCCGTGGCTAAATGAATCCCGTCGGTCCCGCGTAAAATAACCCAGGATCAGCGCAAGCGTGATCAAAGTCACTAATGAGCGGATACCACTGCACGCTTCCACTACTTCGAGGCTAACTATTTCGCCGGTGGCTCGGAATGGTATCTCGATAACATTGCCCATCCGCACGGCTGGAATTCCGATGAGGTGCATACCGGCATCGGCCATTCTCGAGGCAAGCATCTGCAGCGGAAGCGCTATTTTGTTGAATAGTATTTGCGGGATCGGGAGAGCGAGGAAGAGGAGAAGGAGTGGCATCGCGAGGTGCCGGATCAGGCTTATCCCAAATAGGCAAATGATCACGCCCACGGTCATGAACAACAATGATAGCCGCTGCGCATAGAGGATCGAGGCTAGCGTCCCCGTCAGAAGGAACAGCACGGCGATCGAAACAAACAAGCCGCCTATCCACGCCCCTTTTTCGTCGATCGCTTTTTTCAGCAAATCGAACCGCTGCCAAACTATAAAGGCGATAACGAACGGCACGAGGAGGCCATGGGAATAGTTGTCGTCGGTCCACCAATCGACGCAAAGTTTCCAGAGCACGGCCGAGTACATAAACACGACCGCAGCACTGACCAGCGACAGCATCCACGCCTGGCGATGCTGTTCATGTGAACTATTTCGCATGCACCTTTTTATTAAAGCAAATCAAGCCGCAATGTCACTCGAAAGCAACAATACGGCTTGGATTCCCTAGTACTGCTCGAGATGCTCGGCCTTACTCCGAACGGCGAAGACGTCGCCGGGCGGCAAATCCTACGCCAGCCAGGCCCGCGCTGAACAGGATTATCGATATCGGCTCCGGGGTGGGCACACCACCGCAGTCACCGGTTGTGCGTTCTTCGTTGGCAGATCGATCATAATCGCAGCCATGCCGTGGTTTACGCTCAGGCCCGTCACCCGCATTCACGACAGTCGCGACACCGCCGAAAATGGAAACAATGAGGCTTAAAGCAAGAACAATTTCAGTTATCTTCTTCATGAATACACCCTTTTCGTAAATGATCCTCTAACACATTGGGAATGATCCCGAATTTCCACGTTGGCCGCACAAATAGGCCAACCCGGAATTGCAACATTTCGTGTTCGCCTCACATACAGGCGCCGCCACAGTCCTACGGAGAAGCGGTGCGTAGGCACGGAATGCATTGATGAAGCAAGAGCGAACAGGATTATAGTAGAACTTCGAAGCCGAAATATTCTGTATGGTGGAATACACTTATGCGACAATTTTTGTCACTTCTTGATGCGGTGAAAGGAGTATGATGAACCTAGTTATCTTAAAGGGGGAAACATGGATTTCTATTTCTTGCTCTTCTCGCTCTTCTTTCCGCGGATAGTGTTGGTGGTTTACCTGCTTTGGCACTGGTATCCCGCGAATACAGTTCCGCAATGGGCTGATATATTGCTCGGTGTTTTCATTCCGCGATTACTCATATTGATCTACATCTATCAGAATATGGGTTACGAAAACATTTGGTTCGTCGCCCATCTGATCGCGGCGATACTCGCCTACTCAGGCGGCGGGCGGGAAACCGTCCGACGGCGTAGAAGGCGTGACGACGCCTGATCATGTTAACCGTGAAAGATTCTATCGCCCCACACCGACGTTGCCGCGATTCGGCTTAAGGCACTGTTTTCTTGCATTTAGTGTAGCCTGGATTACAGAATTTTGGTTCGAGGACATGCTAGGATTCGGTTTCCGAAGCCCTTGGGCTTGTGGGTCGGTCATCGTTTCAAGCGAACATAAATTAGGCAAGACCGTCCGGATCTCTCCAACCCGGAACGGAAAAAAAGCCCGGAATCAAATTTAGGATTGCCAACCATCGTTTTGATTCCGGGATCAGGGTTTTTATACGCTCAGCAACCTGGGCGTATGCCTAGCTAAAAAGCGAATCGACAAGCGATTCCAGTTCTGCGGGACTTTTTTTTCCAGAACACAGTTGCAGCCTTCAGGGTTGGTTCAAACCGCGTTTCGAGACCCGCCTCGTGTTTGGCGTTTTTTTTTATTCGTGTCATTTATTGGGGTAAGCTGGAGCCAGGACCACAAATCGGACGAACGCCGAACACAAAACATCCGACACACGATCCCGTTAGGTAAACATACCTGATTTGAATGGACCCTACGGTCACCTGATCTATCTAACTCTGCCTCAGTCCTATCTCTTGGATGTGATACCATTACGATTATTTCCAACCGCGTGAGCGACACGTGAATCTTAGCCGTAGATCGATGCGCTGATGGTTTGCCGGCGCCCAACACCGATCATCAGGAGAAATTACGGATGAAAATGATCTTTCGAATGGGTGAGCGCCCAATATTTTGGACCGTCGCGTTTGCCTTGATCTTTGCAATTATGACCATTAAGGGAGACCGTTCCGTCACCGCGGGCACCATTCAAGCACCCGCGACTAACCCGCTCCTTGAAGCCTGGACAGGCCCGTACGGTGGAGTTCCCCCGTTCGACAAGGTAAAGATCGCGGATTTTAAGCCGGCCATGACGGCCGCAATGGCTGAACAGTTGGCCGAGATCGACGCGATAGCCAATAGCAAGGAGCCGCCGACGTTTGAGAATACGATCGCCGCAATGGAACGCAGCGGTCAGGCACTCGATCGGGTTTCCGCCGTTTACGACATTTGGACGAGCAACCTGAATTCAAAAGAGCTTGAACCGATCGAGACCGAGATTGAACCGCTGCGGGCGGCACACGGTGACAAGATCACTCAAAATGCCGATCTTTTCAAACGGATCGAGGCCGTTTACAACACCGAAAGCAAAAAGAAGAACAACGGCGAACGAGGCCGCCTGGCCTGGCTTTACTACACGAATTTTGTTCGATCAGGGGCGAAGCTTGCTCCCGACCAGAAAGCTCGCCTGGCCGCGATAAACCAGAAACTTGCCGGCCTCTTCACCAAATTCAGCCAAAATTTGCTTGGTGACGAAGGTGAACTTTTTGTTGAGATAACAAATGAGGCCGACCTCGCCGGCCTGCCCGAATCGCTGCGCGATTCAGCGGCCCAGGCGGCTGCAAGCAAAGGCAAAAAGGGTTCGTGGCTTATTCGCAATACCCGATCATCGGTCGATCCGTTTTTGACCTATTCCGAGAATCGCCCGCTTCGCGAAAAGGTCTGGAAAATGTTTGTCAACCGCGGCGATAACGGCGACGCCCGTGACAATAACGCCATCATCACCGAGGTACTGCAGCTTCGTGCCGAACGGGCGAAGATGCTCGGCTTTCCGACCCACGCTCACTGGCGGCTTGAGAATACGATGGCGAAAACTCCGGAAAACGCCATGAAGCTTATGGAAGGCGTTTGGCCGGCCGCGATCGCCCGCGTAAAGGAAGAGGTCGCCGATATGCAGGCACTTGCCGATAAAGAAAAGGCTGGTATCAAGATCGAGCCGTGGGATTATAGGTATTACTCCGAAAAGGTTCGCAAGGATCGATACGACCTTGACGAAAACGAGATAAAACCGTACCTGCAATTGGATAAGATCCGTGGCGCGATGTTTTGGGTCGCCGGCGAGCTGTTCAATTTCAAGTTCACGCCTGTCAACAACGTGCCCGTATTTCATCCTGATGTCGTCGTTTACGAAGTTACGGATAAGCCAAGCGGCAAACATATCGGCCTTTGGTATTTTGACCCTTATGCTCGCGACGGCAAGCGGTCGGGTGCGTGGATGAACGAATATCGTGAGCAAAGCCGCATGGACGGCCGCGATGTCGCAACCATCGTTTCGAACAACTCGAACTTCGTCAAAGGCAAGTCCGGCGAGCCGGTACTCATTTCCTGGGACGATGCGACGACGATGTTCCATGAATTCGGACACGCCCTGCACGGCCTTTCATCAAATGTGACGTATCCGACACTTTCCGGCACGAATGTGGCCCGCGATTATGTCGAATTCCCGTCGCAGCTTCTCGAACACTGGCTGAGCACGCCTGAGGTCCTGCAGAAATATGCGCTGCATTACCAAACCGGCAAGCCAATTCCGCAGGAGCTTGTGGACAAGATCAAAAAGGCAGGAACCTTCAACGAAGGCTTTGCAACGACCGAATATCTTGCAAGTGCTCTGGTTGATATGAAACTCCACCTTGCCGGCGACAAAAAGATCGACCCGGATAAGTTTGAACGCGAAACACTTGCGGCACTCGGCATGCCACACGAAATAGTCATGCGCCATCGCACACCGCAATTTGGCCACGTTTTTTCCAGCGACGGTTATTCGGCCGGGTATTACAGCTACCTTTGGTCCGACGTCATCACGGCAGATGCCTTTGGCGCTTTTGTCGAGGGCAAAGGTCCGTACGATAAGGAAGTTGGAGCACGACTGGTGAAGTACGTCTTCTCCGTCGGAAACACCATCGACCCGGCGGAAGCATATCGCAAATTCCGCGGCCGCGATCCGAAGGTTGAAGCACTGATGAAGAAACGCGGATTTCCCGTCAAGCCGGTGAAGTAGGTCCGCAATCGCAGAAGCCCGCACAAAGTAAGGGCGAGTTGCCCAATGTTGAGTGATCTGCCCTTACTTCGTGCGGGCATCCGCATCAATACCCAAATTCCTCATCCGACGGTAAAGGTGGCTGCGGTCAACGCCCATATCTTCGGCGGCCTTGCTAACGTTGCCGTCGAATTCTGCAAGTTTGTGGAGGATGAACTCTCGCTGATATGCGTCGGTCGCCTCGCGAAAGGTCGGAAAGCGGAATGTCGAAGCAGGCCGCTCGCCGGTTGAACCAAGTTTTGGCAGATCGTCAGCGTTGACATTCTGGCCGCTATGAGTGATGACGATGCGTTCGATCGTGTTTTTCAACTCGCGAACGTTTCCGAGCCAGACGTGGTCCCGCAAGGCATCGATCGCATCTTTACTAAATGACTTCGGTTTCTTTGCGTAATTTGCCGAAAATCTGAGGTTGAAGTGTTCAATGAGTTGGGGAACGTCCTCGGACCGTTCGCGCAGGGGCGGTACTTGAAAAGGAATAACGTTCAGCCTGTAAAACAGATCGTGCCGGAAATTACCGTTGTCGATCAACGCATCGAGCGGCTTGTTTGTGGCTGAGATCACACGGACATCGACCTTTATCGCCGTATTGCTGCCCACGGGTTCAAACCGCTGTTCTTCCAGAACACGCAGCATCTTTGCCT
>JADYZI010000140.1 GCA_020853255.1 Acidobacteriota bacterium | reverse complement strand
CAAGCGTGTAAGCAAGAAGCCCATTGTTCGAAACATCCGCAAAATGAACTGTCCGGTTCACCGTACCGTCGGGCAGGCTGTCGGCGGACCGCAAAAAGTCCCGCCCGTTCACGGCCTCAGGACGAAATATTACGGCATCGTCCGAAAGGAATTCGGTAAACGCCGATCTGGCGCCACGATCCGCCAGCACCCGTTCAAAGGCCCGCTGCGTTTCATAGACCGGTTCAATCAGCGACTGGGCATAAGCCGCACTGCAAAGGAAAATAGCGAATAGTATGATCCCCGCTTTTCTCATAGCATTATTCTAACGTATTTGCATTGAGTTTCCGCAAAAGTGCTAAATAGAAGGAGTATGTGGTAATGACGCCGGCATGCCGGGAAATGCGTGCGTCTCGCATCGTAAAAGTTCGCGAAAGATAATGTTCGAACACGATCAGGACAAGGCAGAAACCGGCGAACGGTTGAAACAATTGTTGACCGGTTCGCTGATCATCAGGAGCTGCACAATTTCTGCCGATAGCACCGGGAATCGACGAATACTGATAACAATTGATGAAGATGAAGCGGCAAATCTATGCCGCGAACAGATCCACGGCCTTGTCGAACAAGCGGTACAGGCGGCGAATTCACGCCTCCCCGAGGATAAACGTATCGACAGGTGGACGATCGTTGAAGATCAAATCGCGCTCAGCTGAATATCATTCGCCACAGCCGGGCCAGATCACTCCGCAGCTGGGCCACAGTTCCGGCTGTCTTGTATTTGCGTTCAGCTTTTCGTAGCCGATGCCACGTTTGCCACCTCCATTTCAGCCCAAGCGGGCCGTGATGCGGATGGGTCCCAAGAGATGAGCTTATCCGAAGCTTTAAATAATAAAGTGTAAAACGCAGGATCCGCATGTGATCTTGGCCGCCGGCAAAATGGAATACTTGACGGTAAGAAGTCGTAATTCAACGGAATTTCCGCGATTTGCTTTCAAAAAAAAGAGGATGGCTGAAAAGCCGCGCTCTGTGGACGCCGGCCCTTGCTCATCTTGTTTCGCTTTATTCATCTAATTCAGTGGTAAGCAGTTACAAACCACCGAAGAAGATGAAGGAAATCGGAATTTCGGAACAAGAACGTTTCATCGGAGCAAACTAAGCTTCTCAGACATCTTCCCTGTTCGGATCAATTGGCAAATTCACTATTTTTTGTCTGTGCCCAGCAGAGTGAGCAGAAGTTCCCTGCCGCGGTATAGGCGGAGCCGTCTGTCAGTGATCTCGAATCGATTCGTTTTCCTGAGGGCGTCAAAGAACTCTTGCTCGGTGTTCATACTCCCATCCTCGATGCAGGCACGCATTGTCGAGACAACATCCTTAATATCGATCTTTGACCCCGAAACCGTATATTCACCACCGAAAACGTTGCACCCGCCATTGCCGCCCAAAGTTTTCTTTGCCGCATCGAAGTTGATGAAAACACCCTTTATCGGCGCGAACGTCTTTCGGTTCTTGATGGATTCCAGTACCCATTTTTTGTCCTCGAGCCGTAGCTGCGGCACGGGATCGACGACCGGCGGCTGTTTGACCAGCCGTTTGAATTTAAGGACCGTCCGTCCCCGGCGATCGAAAACGCGCAGATCGTTACCAGTTACTGTGTACGTGGCCGCGTTTTCCAGTGCCTTGACAAATTCAGCCTCCGGCACGCTGCCGGCCGCGAGTTTACACATTTTTCGCGTCATCCCGATGGCCGAAAAACTCAGCTTCCGTTCGGTAAAATTAACCGTCCCGAACATTCGGTTGCATCCGGTGCTGCCGGAAAAACGCTTGGTGCCGGGTTCTATCTCAAAATAAGCCAGGGCGCTGGTCACTTCATCACCGTTCGCGTGCGTCAGCGTCCATTGGATCCCGGCAAGGTCCGACCGCTGCGCCGCCGCACCGGTTACAGTGAAAAATGCAATTGCAAGTAGTGTTATGTATTTTCTCATCCCTTTGATCCCCTCGATCGTATTATTGAATCGCCGGACCGAAGTCCCTCTTGCGGCTACGAAGCAATCTGCGTTCCGCAAATTGTAGAACGATATTGGACTCCAGCGCTTGCAGGCCGGCAAAGCAGGGCTTTCTCACAGGTCCATTCAAATCCACGAAAAAAATCTATTTCGTGAGTTTCGTTTCGTAATTCGTCTATTTCGTGCTTGGCGAAGCCGGGCCCATTACCACGAAATGCACGAATCAAGAAGCGAAATCCACGAAACAGGAGGCATCTCTGGAAAGGCAACTACTTTGTAGAAACTGCGTGAAAAAACGCGTGGCCAGGCAAATTTATTCCCAATCGCCGAAAAATTAGTTATGATTTTTATGTGTTCAGCCTTTGAAACTGTGCAACATAGAAACGGGTTTTCCGCATCTTCGTTCCGGTATTCTCCCCGGTAAAACCGGCCCCAGGAATTTGGAGGGAATATATGGACCAGATCAAGCATTCCGCACGCGCTTGTTTAGCGATCGTGCTTATCGCCCTGCTTGCGGCGGCTGCATTTGCCGATACGCTTCGGCTAAAGGATGGCAGCATTATCAAAGGACGCATAGTGAGCTTTGGTGCAGGGAAATTTGTCGTCCTGGTCGGCGAAGGAAGCCGCGAACGGCAAATGACATTCTCGGCCGATGAGGTCGAGTCGATCCAGTTCGATGCGGTAGCGACGCGAACCGAACCGGTTTCAAATGATGCCCAGTACGTTGAAACCTCGACGCCTTCGACAAATTCGCACCGGGTTATAAAGACAGACACTGTCTCGGTCCAGCCAACCCCGAGGCCTACGCCGGCGGCAACACGGCCGCAGGCAACAGAACCTTCCCGCAGCGGCATCGCCAAGCCGATAGAACTTTCGGTCAAGGTCCTTGCGGATAATTCCGCAAATGGTTGGACCAACTCGGGATGGGTCGTGCGCAAGGGCCAGAAGATACGCGTTATCGGCGGCGGCAGCATATCGCTCGGCAAGGGAAAATCAACCGGGCCATCCGGCCTTTACGATCTTGACGATCCGGCAAAATTGCTCAAGAGTGTCCCGACCGGCGCCCTGATCGCCGTGATAGGCGATGACAACAATGAGTTCATCTATATCGGTTCCGAACGAACGTTTACCGCTTCGCGCGACGGGGCCTTGTTCCTCGGCGTGAACGAAGGCGATCTGACAGACAACTCAGGAACCTACGACGTCCGAATAGAGATCGAACCAGCGTGACAGATCGCGATCAGTTAAAAGCGCTGGCGATTCGTGAATTTCGCGCTCTCTTTCGTATGCTTCGTGGTCCCTCTTTGCCGAAGCCGATCTTGTCAGTACTGCCCCGCGTTAGCGGGTGGGTTCTTCATGCAGAAGCCCGCACCCATCTGCCTAAAATACTTGATAAATACCAACCAAAAGCCGACAATTGGAATCTTACTTCCGTAAAATTCAGCCTCGTCGGTGAAATCTATGAAAATCCTTCATTCGCGCCTGGTGTCGCTTCTGTTCGTGATCACGCTTATGGCCGGCCATTCTGCACCGGCACTGATCGCTCAGTCAAAGCCGCAGCGGGTCGAGCCAAAGAGCGGCGATAAAAAGAACCAGCGGCCTACTCCGAAAACACCTGAGCAGCTAAAAGCTGAGGAAGAAGAGCGCAAACGGCAGGAAGAAGAAAAGAAGGCCATCCCCGGCGAAGGGGTGATCACCGTTGACACGGACATCGTCAATGTCGATGCGGTGGTGCTGAACAAGAAGACCGGCCAGATCATCACTGGCTTGAAGAAGGAAAATTTTGGAATATTTGAAGACGGCGTAAAGCAGAATATCTCAAGCTTTACTACGCCGGAGGCTCCCATCACCGTCACGCTCGTTCTCGAATACAGCAAATGGAGCGAGGTGTTCGGGCGCGCGGCGGGCGGTTATTTTGAGCCTGGCGTTTACGAAACTGTCCGCCCGGTCGCACAATTCCTTACCGGGTTTATCAAACCGCCGGACGATTATGCGTCGGTCATCGCGTTCGATATGCGGCCGACGCCGATCACTGATTTTACGAACGATCCTGCACGGATACGCCAAACCATCGACCTGCTGCTCAAAAACCGTCCTGCGTTTCGCGAAAACAATCTTTTCGATGCTATCAAGTTCGCTTTGGTAGGCGGCCGCGGCGATACGGTCGTACTTGAGGATAGCGAGGCCAAACAGGCGGATTACGGCGGCATGGTCAGCGTCAAATCAAAACGCCGCGCGATCATCCTTGTTGCATCCGGAATAGATACATTCAGCAAAATAAGCTATGGCGATACGCGCAAAATCATCCAGGAAGCCGGTATTCCGATCTATATCATCAGCACGGGCAATCTTTTTTACAAACGGTACGAGCCGTACCTTCCGGCCACGGATTCGATAACCGGCGCGCCCGGCCGTTTGACGTTTCTACAGGCAAAGAACGCGATGAACACGTTTGCACGGGAATCCGGCGGTATGCATTTTGAGATGACCTTTGAAAGTGAGATCCCCGCATATCTGCAGAGCATCAATGCCCTGCTCCGAAATCAGTACAGCCTCGCCTACGACCTTGCGAAAAAGCACGAACCGGGCAAGAAATATAAGCTTCAGGTCAAAGTGGACGTTGACGGCGACGGCACCTACGACGACAAACAGTTCGAGGTCCAGCACCGTCCATACGTCACTGTGCATGAGGAAGAAGAAAAAAAGGGCAAGAAGAGCTAGGTAACACGGGTGTCCAAGCGAAGGCAGACCTTGAAATTCCAACATGGCCGCCCCAGCTTCCTACCTGTTTTTCATGGTTAAGCTCCCGGATTCGCCACAAGGAAAGGCACGGATCAAGGATCGAAACTCACGAATCGGAAGGCTGAGTCGGGCCTGAACCTACTTTTGAACGGTTCACCCGCAGCCGACCGGATGACCTCACTATTGCCTGCCGGGACAAACCCCTGATATTCTAATTAATTGCTCGAATGAATAAACGCATCGTAGAAAGCTATAAGAAAAAACTCGCTCGCGAGGAAGGTTTCGTCATAAAACGCGGGGCCGAGCTGAAGATCGCTTTGTGTTACCCGAACACGCATGCCATTGCCATGGCAAATCTCGGGATGCACACGATGTACGAATTGTTCAATCGCATACCCGAGGTGTCATGCGAACGGGTTTTTCTTCCTGACGCCGTTGAGCTTAAGGAATACGAACGGTCCGGGACTCCGCTGCTCTCGCACGAAACACAAACGCCGGTTCGCGATTTTGATGTGGTCGCATTCTCTATTTCGTTCGAGACCGACTACCTGAACATGGCCCGGATACTTCAATTATCGGGTATTCCGGTGTGGGCATCCGAGCGCAACCATTTTCATCCGCTGGTCATCATGGGCGGGGCCGCATCGTTCCTGAACCCGGAGCCGATCGCGGAATTTACTGATGTCATCGCTGTCGGTGAAGGCGAGATACTGGTGCATCAGCTCGTTGACACGATCCTTGAACAAGGCTCAAAGGAAGATATTCTCCTAGCGCTCGCACGCATCGGACGCGGGTTCTATGTTCCGTCTCTTTATGATGTGATCTATAACGAAGACGGGACCGTGTTCGATTACATACCGAACGTGGAAGGTGTGCCGCGCCGTGTCGGCCGTGCCCTTTCGGCGGTCAATCCAAAGGAAGGCACATTGAGGCGGGCGATGAAACGCGGCGAGACCGATCTTGCCGAATTCCTGACGTCACAGGACGTATTCTGCCCTT
>JADYZI010000139.1 GCA_020853255.1 Acidobacteriota bacterium | reverse complement strand
TAATATATGCCGCCATCCGAACTTCAGAAACGCACGGTCTATTTCCTGATATTTGCCGGAGTGATCGTCCTCATTCTGATACTCCTGCCGTTCATAGAATCTGTTCTGCAAACTTCTGTCCTTGCGCGGTTCGGCGTTCAGGTCGTAGAGGAACGCCTGGTGTCGGTCGAGGGCGGCGAACCGAGCATGATGTCGCATACTCTGTTCGCCCTGGCGGTAAATTTATTTCACATCGCCAAGATCATTCTGTGGATGGCGCTGATGGTCGCGGCCGTCCGGTTTGTCGCACTTCTTTTGTTCAAAACCGCGCTTCGCGGGGTGCAGTCGGAAAGCTCGACGCTGCTGCGGACGGTCGTCTCGATCATTGTTTACATCGTCGCGTTTTTTATAATCTTCCAATCGCAATATCCGAACGTGCAGCTTGCGCCGCTTTTCACCGGCTCAACGATAATCGGCATCGTCGTCGGCCTTGCGCTTCAGGATACGCTCGGAAATCTGTTCGCCGGCATCGCGATCCAGGCAGATCAGCCGTTTCAGGTCGGCGACGTGCTGACATTCGAGAATAAAACCGGCGGCGTGGTCGAAGCCGTCTCATGGCGCGGCATTAGGATCAGAACGTTTCAGAATAAACTGCTCGTTTTGAGCAATTCCGATCTCGGCAAACGCCCGCTGGAAGTGGCGCCGAAAGGCAACCTGAACGCGCGGATAGTCCATTTTAATACGGTCTATTCAAATTCGCCCGCAAAGACCATCCAGGTCGTTCGCGACGCCGTTCGGCAGGTTGAGAATGTCTCGCCCAAGATCAGGCCGATCGTTCGGATCAGAAATCTCGGCGAAAGCGGGCTTGATTGGGAAGTAAAATATTGGGCTGAGGATTATACAAAATTTAATGATACCGACGCCCTGATCCGCCAGCGCATCTGGTACGCATTTCATCGCGAGAACATTCATTTTTCATTTCCAACACGCACCGTTTACATGCACGAGGCCGAATTGGAACCTCCCGTGGACGAGGTGCTCGACGCGACCGTTGAGCGCCTGAGCGGAATTCCGATCTTTGCGCCGCTCTCGGATGCAGAGCTTCAAAAGCTGGCCGGCGCGGCAAGAAACCGGATATTTGCACCGGGTGAATCGATAGTGCGGCGCGGCCGCGAAGGAAATTCGATGTTCGTTATCACGCGTGGTTCGGTGGAGATCCAGATCGTTCAGGGAACCGAGACGAAAACCGTAAACACCCTGAGCGAAGCCGATTATTTTGGCGAAATGAGCCTGTTGACCGGTGAACCGAGGACGGCGACGGTCGTCGCGGTCGAGGAAACGCAAGTGCTTCAGATCAGCCAAGGCGCTCTGCGTCCTATCTTTGAAGCGAATCCGGAACTTGTCGATTCGATCAGCCGAATGGTCGTGGAAAGAAAACAGGCTCTTGATGAAGCGTCCGAAGATGGCGCCGAATCGGCCGCCGCACCGGACAAGGGCGTTCTGGCCTCAATAAGAAAGTTTTTTGGAATTAAGTGAGGAGGCTCTATTGAACGTTCTTGTCGTAAATGTCGTGCAGCACTTCAACGATCGGCTTGCGGTTTGCGTACGGGTCACGCTTCTCTTTCTTTGATACTTCCCTTCGGGCCCGCGTGTCAGACGGCATAACGGGCTGCGGTGCGGGTGCCGGCTCATTCTCCGGCCGATGATCGCCAACCACAGACTTCATTCCGTGTGAATATCTGTCAAGAGCTACCTCAACCGGCGACGCTCCATTCTTTGGCAACTGAGCAGCCGGCGCGTTTTCGGTCGATTGTTTAAGATATGCGGCCCGGCTTTCGTCAAGCAGCGCTTTACCGCGGAGACGGCGTGCCCGCTCCAGCGCTCGGATCGACGCTGACGTCAGCGGGGCCTCGCTTGGCTCGCGTTCGATCTTTCGAAGGACCTTTACATAGTTTCGCAGCTCGGGCGTCGGGTAAACATATGCAGACTCGCTGCCGCCATCGCTTTCAACGACTCTGGTCAACGAATTGATCGCGGATTGATGCTCGCCGGCCTTGTTATAAAGCGCACCCAGCGCAAAATAGACCAGCGGCGGCGCGGTCGTCATCCTCTCAACTATCGCCTCGCCGCGGCGGACGGCGTCCCGTACCTCAAAACCGAACCAATTGCGTCCGTCATCACGCAGGATCTCATTCGCACTCAAATAGAATTCAAATATCTCGCGCGTCTCGTTCTTTGATCCCGACGCAAAAATGCGGAACAGAAAATAAGCAAAGATACCAAAGAAAAATACAACAAAGGCCGGAAAGCCAGCCACTAGCAGCATCGATCCCACAACGCCAAATGCCAGCAAATATTGCCCTCGTTCCTTGATCGCGTTTGCGGGCCTTCTTTGGATCTTGTTGTCGCTCACAATCCTCTACTCCGGCTCTGTCGGCCAAACCGTGCTCACGGATTTGCTTCCGCCGGTGGTTCGCTCACATTCTCTTCGCTGGCGACCGCCGCATCGGGTGCCGCCGAAGAGGTTTCCTGGGCCGCGTGCTCGACGGGCCGTGCCGCCTGTTTGTCTCTCTCTTCCTTTTTGAGCCCAAACTCGGCCATCACGTCCAGGGCCTTATCAAATATCAGAAAAGGCGAATTTATAACGAACGACATCGTCTCGCCAAGCGCGATGGCCTCAAGCTGCATAAGCTGGGCGATCTTCTTTTCAAGCGGCAGTTCGGTAAACTCTTTCGCGTATTCCTTCGCGGCGTCTTCGGATTTTTCTTCAGCTGACTCTACTTTTGTTTCCATGGTCATCACCACAATATCTCCGGCCTCGGTGATCTTTGTCTGACATGCAAGCCGATCTTCCGCAGCGGCCGTTTCAGCGGCAAGATATTCTGCCTCGCTATCAGTTTGAGGTGAAAGCCGTTCTGCCCCAGACACGACCGACAGCCTGCAAAAATGTATATTCTCAAAAGGAACGCATTTCCGTTCGGGGCGAATGCCGAGACGTCCGGCAGCATCCGAAAGATATGTACCGACCGGGATACTTCCTTCCCTCTCTTCACGTTTGAAGGTCAAATTTGCTTCCCACATCTCGCTCATCCCCATTAGCTTCCCGTAACTGACCTCATTCTAACCTTGGGCTGCGCTCCTGAAGCAACTGCGTGGCCGCTGGTATCAACCTTTTGACAACTCTTGCACAGGCCCCAAATACGTAAACTGTGATGCGTTGGACGAAACCCGAGTTTGTCGGCCATTTTATCCTGAAGAGATTCGATCTCGGGCGAAAAGAATTCGAAGATCAGGCCGCACCCCGTGCAGATCATATGATCGTGATGTTCGTGGTTATAATGGTGCTCGTAATAGGTCTTGTTGTCACCAAACCGAACCTCCCGGGCCAATCCGGCCTCGGTCAACAGTTTGAGCGTCCGATAAACGGTCGTGTTGCCGACAGTCGTATCCTCTTTCTGTACCAGCCAATACAGGTCTTCGCTTGTAAGATGGTCTTCGGTCCGGAGAAATATTTCCATTATCAGATCACGCTGCGCCGTCCGGCGCAGGCCTGATCTCTGGATATGCTCCAGAAATATCTCACGTTCCTTTTTAAAATCGTCCTTCTTGGCCGCCATCGCGTTTCCTTTTGATTTCTATTTTATCACTTGTGCCCGTTGCGTGCGAACATCATTATTTTGCGGATCATTTCAATTTTCTT
Source organism: Acidobacteriota bacterium (assembly GCA_020853255.1). The sequence continues at coordinate 29,377 of JADYZI010000139.1, read as the reverse complement.
TGAGTTTCCGCCACCCGCCTCAGCCACGCGGAGGGCTTCGAGGCCTAATTCGATGTAGATGTCCTTTTCCGCATCGAGGCCAAACTTATCAAATGCATCCAGGTGGCGCGCCACGGCGTCAACGTCTGATCTCGCAAACGGCCCCGTGAGTGCCGCTGGGATCTCCTGTTCCGCCAGATTTGCAATTGAGCTTTTGACAAGCGGCAGCAGGATATTCCTCGTTTCAGAAGGCGCAATTCCGCACGCCATTAGGGTATTGACGGCAGTCGAGACTAGAGCAACTAAATGACCAGAGGCCAGTACCGCGGAAGCGTGATAGAGCGGCTTGAACGCCTTATCGATAAAAAACGCTTTTCCCTCAAGGGCATCGACAATATTGTGTGCGGCCGCCGTCGCGGCGATATCACCCTCAATGCAAAAATACGCACCGGTGAAATTATCGCTGCCGATCACGGGATCGCTGACAGAAACAAGGGGATGGATCGATCCAGTCGCGATCGCGCCGGACGCCGCTGACCTGAGAACGTCCGACGACAATGCCCCGCTCGCATGGAGCAGAACCGAGCCGGACTTTATCTTCGGCGCGATCGTATCGGCAATACGATGCAGATCGGTGTCGGCGGTCGTAAGCAGCACGATCTCGGAGTTCAGATTTCCGAGCTGTTCAAATTGTATTATCTCAGGGTGCGGTTCAATTCCGGCAACGATCTTCTGTGCCGGTGGGATCGTGCGATAAACAAGCTTTTCGACCTCAAACCCGGCCCGCGAAAGAGCTATCGCAAGTGCGCCGCCCATCCGCCCAACTCCTATGATCGTGACTGTATTCACACTGTTGAATATAGTCGAAGTCGCAGCGGCTTTCTAGGTGCCTGTGTTTGAACTGGCAAAAGCTGACGGAGGTAGCCACGGTAAGAAGATGGAACCGAATGTTTTCCAAGCTAAACATTCAGCAGGATAGGATCGTCGGCGTGTTCGGCGGTGTTTACTTCGCGAAAGCTTTGAGCAGGATCGGCGGCCTTCGGTTTGGCGACAGAGTCGGACCGAGGGGAATCGATACCTCTTGGCGCAGGGTCGGTGAGCACGGCGACGAGTATCTTTAATTGAAGATCATTGAACCTGGGTATCTCTCGTCCTGACCGGAGTGCCGCCGCTACTTCGCGGCATGCCGCTTCAAGACCACTGTCATTTCCTTCTTCTGCAAGCTTTTCTATCGATCGGGCCAAGTCTTCGCCATGCTTTGCGAGAATGCGGCGGAAAGACGCCAGGCCGGCACGAAGATTATCAGTCAGCGCGGATGGCAGAAGTTCCGCCTGCGCGCTCGCGTTGAGAGAAAAGCGGCAATTGCAATAAGGCTGAAGTTCAAGAAGCGGCCGAGGATCGACAGTACATTCAAGGCCCGCAAGTTCAAGTCGATACCGGGCAGCCGAAGCGGCAAATCGCTGGTCGAACCCGGGCAATTTCGAAAGGATGTCGAATTCTGCCCATTCTTCGCTTTTCAGGGTTTCGCTGAGCTTTGCCTTTCTCTCCGGCGAATTCATCACTTTATTATGCCGGCTCTCAAAATGTTCGCCGTAAGCGCGTCTGAACGTGTCCCATGCATATCCCAATGCCCTGTCCAAATTTTCATTTGGGTCGGCCGAGGTCGCGTCGATCAGCGTCAGTACCCGCTCTCGCATCGCCTCTACTTCTTGCACATCGGTGACCTCGCTTGCCGCAAGATACCCTCGGGCCTCCTCCCTAAGGACTGCAGTTCTGACAAAACTTGCGAGAGTATTGAGTTGGCCTTCCACCTCAACGTATTCTGCCTCGGATCCGCCAAACGCTTCGCTGATCCGTTCAAGGCAGTCTTCCAGCGGACTTGCGGCCGCGATCGCCTTCTTGATCGTTTCAGCGACTGATCCGAACGTGCTGGTTGCCCTGGCGGCCAATCTCCAGACCCGGACATTCAAAATGTCTTCCGGCAGTTCCTGAAACCGCTCCAACGTCCGGGCGCTCTCCCATTCGTTCACCCAGTTCCCAAATGCCTTTGTCAGCGCTTCGCGGTCGGCCGGTAGGTTCAGCGATTCAAAAGGTTCTTCTTTTACGAAAAGTTTGGCCCAGCGCTTGAGGCTTTCGCTCGAAGCCGAAGTCTCGACGGGCTTCGCAACGCCGAGAATATCTTCCCAGATGATCTTGAGGTCGAGCGAACGTCTGTTGATCCTGTTCCCCGATGTTGTTACGAATTCAACATATCGCTCAGCAACCAATGCCGTGATGAGCATTTGCTGCGCCGCCAAGCCCAAACCGTATGGCGGCCTCTGAAGCACCGAATGGACATCCGCAAGCTGGACAGGCCCATCGCCAGCGGCCTCGACCAAAGCAAGTACTTCGCGTGAGATCGGCAGGGCTCCCAGTCTTTCGTGCGATTCCGGGACGAATGATGTTCCCTCAAGCCGGACCAAGCCCAGCGGGAATGCAAATGTCTGCGCCCGGCTTTGCACATCCGCGAGTACGCGCCGTGTGCCGTTGTAAACGTCGGTTACGATAGACGCTACATCGTCCGATTCTATCTCGCGCGTAAAATATGGATGCGATGGGTACCGGCTCTCGAACAATGGTTCGAGCATAGATGCAAAGACGTCCGACAGCGACTGAGCGGCCCTTGCTTCCTCGGTAAAATTGTAGTCAAACCCATCGATCGTTAACTGGCCGTCCTCGAGAAAGCTCCGGGTCAGTATCTTCTCGGCCGCCATCGAATGTGCGTGGACGGACGCCCTGATCTGCTCGCTGTATTTTTCGCGCAGGTCGGCATTTGAAATGAGAACGAAATAACTTCGCAGTTTATCGATCTCGTCGGGCCGGAGCGGATCCGGCTTCCAGATAACGCGTGCGATATCGCCCGTATCCGGTGCGTGGCCTTCGCTGCTTCCGTCGAGATGTATCGCCACCTGCCAGTCAGTCCACGGCGCAAATGCGTTATCCGAACTTCCCGGCCATACGATCGCGCCCTTGCGGCGTGCTCCGCGCCAAATAAGGTCAAGCTCGATAACACCTTCTTTCTGCTCGGAACCATCGCCGGCCGGTGCCGCTTCCGGAAATCGCTCCTGAAAAACACGGCGAAGGACACTCGGGACCGTATCGGCCGAAACTTGCATAACGGCTTCTGTCAGCGCGTTATTGAGATTCTCCTTACTGCTTACCTTAAAGCTATACCGCGGCTCGAGCCCATCCTCGGAGACAACCCGGAAATCGTTCGGCAAGGCTTCCGAGAATGTCCGCAGCAACTCATCAACTGTTGCGATCGCCCGATCGGGGTCAGATTCATCAAATATCAACTCCGATGCGCAGATATCGCTCGCCGTTCCGCCCTGGCCGTCGAGCGAAAGCAGCAGCAAAGCCTTTAGAATGAGCTTTGCCTGCAGCCGCTGCATTACCGGTATTTTGTTGACTACCGTTGAATTTATTGTGTCGTAAGCCGAAAAGGCTTCCTGAAGATCGTCGATCTTCCGCAGGCCGTTCTCGGCGTTGTCGTAAACCTCGTCGAGAGCGATCAGCGAATTTGCCGGGCGGCCGAGTATCTTTTCGCCTGCCTCAGATGCAAATCCAAGCAAGGCAAAATCGTGCACATAAAGCCGGACATATGGTGCGACCTCAAGGATCGCGGGATGCAGCGGATAGAGGGCAGCGAACTTCTGCTCACTCCAGCGGAAACTTGGCAGGACCTCGCGAAAATAGCCGTAAATGTCGTGAAGGATCGCCTGCTTCTGGCTGTCCTTTGGAAAAACGTGGGCGTTGACAACCTTATACAAATGGGCCTGATCTAGATAATCGATCGCATACGACCGAACGATCGCGGCGTTCGATCCATCTGCACCAGCAATGTCATCGTCAAGAGCGACGCCAACGAACATATTGTTCGCTCTTGCGGCCTCCGCTATAAGGCTGAGGTTTGGGCCGTCATCGCGAGTTACCCGCGAGCCGCGCTCAAGGGCCGTATCGATCAAAAGTATCCACGGCGTGTCGCCGCTCTTTTGCATCGCGGCCCGGATCACGTCGTCAAAACTATCGGCCTGTTCTATTGGTTCAAGCTGAAACGTCTTTGAAACCGCAGCTTTAAGTTCTTCAAGAAGTGTTCCGTGTGTGCCGCGCCGAAGATGTGAGACTGGATAATGACGGCGTTGAAGCCGCTGGGCGCTAAATTCAACGTGCGATTCAGACACTCGGCCGCGAAGATCCGGACTTGCCGCCAGGCCGCCGAGCGTTGCCAAAAAGTGACTTTTGCCGACACCGCGGTAACCAGCGAGTGCATAAGCCACCCCACGCCCCGACTGAACGGACGAAATGCCGTCAAGCCATTTTGCCATCAGGTCGGCGGTCGCATCCGTAAAATAATAATTATTCAGCGTTTCCGCCGGGTCCGCGGTAAAATCGCGGATGCTCCGAAACGGACGGACCTCAACGATGTCCTTGACCTTCTCCTGAATACGTTTCATTTCTTGCTCAGTTCAACTATGAGGGAGGCGATGAGTGCCCAGCGGACAAAGCAGCGTTGGCAGGTACAATATAGACGCAAAATTGGCCAGTCACCGGATGGCAATGCTATTTTACCAGCTTTCCCGCGTAAACGAAAGCATTTTCTGGTTCAAGACGATTTCCTGATCTTAAGGTGCTTGACGCAATATCGTTTTGGCATAGTTCTCTCCGGCCTTTCCGGCTTTGCGGGAACCGGGTTCGAGTTCACGCAAAGCTCACCAAGCACGCAAAGAGACGCATCGAATTTGTACCTGGGCTCGAGCGCGATGGAACGGCGAGGAATCTGCCCGCAGTAGTAACCACTCCAACTTTTTTCGCTTTTCGCAACTTTTTTGTCCAACTACGCATCATAAAGGCGTTGATTTCTATACATGTTAGGTTTAAGGTTAAGGTGAGGCGCTGATTAGCCGCCATTGGAGGCAAAATGATCCAGGAGCATTCAATTCGTAAGTTCTTATCGTCCCTTGTGCTCAGCACGCTCATGCTGGGCACTTTTTCGCTGCTTCCAACGGCGGTTTCGGCACAGCAAAAGGACAAGAAGCCCGCAAAGGCCGCCTCCAAATCAGGCCCAAAGGCCCCGGAGACGACCGCGACGCCGGAGCCTGCCAAACCATTGTCCGACAAGGAGAATCCGGCGCTTATTGGCAAACGCAAAATAAATAACGGATCGGACAAATTCTTTGGCTGGCTCGGTGGTTCGGCGGAGAAAGAGATGGCGATCGGGCGGCAACTGGCGGCGCAGGTCGAACAGCAAGCCAAAATGGTCGATGACCCGATGATCACTGAATATGTGAACCGGGTGGGCCAGAATATTGTTCTTCACTCGGACGCCAAAGTTCCATTCACGATAAAAGTGATCGACAGTGATGAAGTGAACGCCTTTGCTCTTCCCGGCGGGTTCTTTTTTGTCAACAAAGGCCTTATTCTCGCGGCGGACAATGAAGCCGAGCTTGCCGGCGTGATGGCACACGAGATCGCCCACGTTGCGGCCCGACACGCGATGGAGAATCAGGGCAAAGGCACATTTATCAACTATGCGTCCCTGGCCGGAATAATTTTTGGCGGTCCGATCATCAGCCAGGTATTGTATAACGGCGGCGGCATCATGTCGGCGCTCGCCGGGCTGAAGTTTACCCGCGGCGCAGAAACCGAAGCCGACAGCCTTGGTGTGCAGTATCTTTACGCCTCGGGCTACGACCCGCAGGCGATGTCATCGATGTTTGAGAAACTCGCGTCAAAAAACAAGAAAAAGGCAGGCACGATCCAAAAGTTGTTTTCAACACACCCGCAGTCGCTTGATCGTCGTGATGCCAGCATGGCACTTGTCGCGAGGTTCCCGGAAAAAGAGGAATATGTGATCAGCACATCGGAATTCCAACGAGTGAAAGCCCATCTGTTGAAGGTGACAAACGCAAAGGCAAATATCGTTGCCGACTATGACGAAGAGGACAATGCAAGGCCGACCCTAAAGAAACGTCAACCGGACGCGCCGGATGCGGACACGGATAGCGGCAGTTCAAGTTCGTCGTCTTCAGACGGGCCGCCAAAGCTTAAGAGGCGTGATGTAGAACCGCAACCCGCTGCGACACCAAATCAATAGATTCCTAAACGTGTACCAGAAAGAAAAGGCCGCCCGAGAGGCGGTCTTTCTGTTACGATGATATTCTCTTTGACGACTGTCAAGGCCAGTGTCTAGCGTCCAAGCTTCTTTTTAAGCCGGCTCGTATCCTCAGCGTCCGCTGACATTCGAAGGGCGGCTTCCCACATGACCTTGGCCTTTTCCGGATCTTTCTTTTGACGGTAAAGATCACCAAGGTGTTCCCGGATAGTGCTCGAATCCGGGTCAAACCGAACTGCGTCGGTCAGGTACTTCTCCGCATCCTCCAACCGGCCAAGCCATAGATAGGCCCAGCCGAGGCTGTCAAGGTATGAAGGATTCTCCGGGTCCACCTTTAGTGCCTGAGTGATCAACCGCACGGCTTCATCCAGTCGCTCACCACGCTCGGTCAGGAAGAACCCGAGATTGTTGAGAGCCATCGGATTGCCCGGAACCTCGTGCAGCACCTCGCGCAGGATGCGTTCGGCGGCAGCAGGATCGCCGTTTGTCTGAAGCGCCGTAGCGAGAGTGGTTTTTGCTATCTGCCGACGTTCTGTCCCCGAGGCAAGTGACAATGCCTGATTGGCTGTCTCGATCGCGTCGCGTCCGCGTTTTGCTCGGGTATATAGATTTGAGATGAAGAGGAGATCTGAAAACTCATCGGCAGGTGGGACAACGACTGTTTCCCCGCCTGTTGTTTCGGCCGTCGGCCTTAGCCGCCTACTTTTCCTGATTAGTTCGACCGCAGGGTCAGCTTGGCCGGTATCGACAAGCAGAGTTGCTTCCATCCGTAATAGCGAAATATCGCTCGGCCTGCCCACGCGCAGGCCTCGGACAAGTGACAGTGCCTCACGCATAGAGCCATGCTTCCAAAGAAACATGGCCAACTGGGTATCCGCAAAGACATCTTCCTTGCCAAGCAACTTCCTGGCCCTTTCGATGTACGCTTTGACAGCCTCAGGCTTGTTAGCGAGTTTGGCGACATGGATGAGCTTTTCAAAAACATACTGAACGAAGTCGCGATCCTCCTCCTTTATTGGTCCGGCCACGGAGATAGACCGCAGCGTCAGTGCATTTTCCAGGGCCGCAGCGGTATCGGCATACCGATCTTTCTTTAGATATAGATCAGAAAGCGAAACAGCGAGAGTCGAGGCGGCGCGAGCCTCACCTTTAGCCAGCGTTGCGATTCCGGCTTTTAGCAATGCGACCGCTTCGTCAAAGTGTCCGACGCGGCCCTGCAGCCGGGCGAGCGTGTCGATAAGTGAAACGTTCTTCGGATTTGCATAGATCGCCTGCTGCAGAGCGCTGATGGCGGCTGCGGATGACACTGGATCGATCGAGCCGGCGATGTCGCTTAGTAAAGTGATCGCCTCAGCGTTTTCCGGGTCATCCGCGATGACGTCACTCAGGATCGCCGCGGCGTCCCCGGGTTTTCCAGCTTTTGTCAGTGCAGATGCGAGCTTTAGATTGGCCGTTTCCGGCGATAGACTCGATCCACCCATCGTGCCTTCATAGAAACCGACGTCCGTCGGCGAAAAGGCGGCTACCCATTCTCTCAACGCATCGATCTGTTCATTGAGGTTATTGCGTGCTTCGGCAAAGGCAGCGAGAAATGCCCAGGCTTCGGCGTTTCGTACGTCGAGCCGGGCAACTTCGCGCCATTCGGCCCGCGCCTTATCCGCAAAAAGGCTATCAAGAGTTCCACCGTTCAACCGGCTCTTTGCCGTGAAAAGGCGGGCAAGCATTCGATGGCCGCCGATGTTCTGCCGGTCAGCCTTTACGGCAAGTTCTGCCTGACGAATACCTTCTTCGATATCGCGCGGCGGCACCGCCACTGCAAGCTGCGAAAGGGCCGTATGCCCTTCAGCAAGGGTCGGGTCGAGCGTAACCGACGCTTCGAATGCATCCTTTGCAAGCTTTCGCTGACCTGAGCGTCCGGCCTGCGACTGCATCCGCTGGAGCTTCCACATATATCTCTGGCCTTCGAACAACTTTGCGAGAGCTTGTTCGCGTCGCACGCGGCTATCGGACGGCGGCTGTACAAATGGCGGTTCCGGCGTCGGTGTCGGAGACTGGGCCGCGGCGGTATCGATGCATGGTACGGCAGCCAACAAAACCGCGCAGAATAGAAATGCCTTAGTCATAAGAAAATGGCCACTGACTAGCCGATGGTAACAGATAAGTTGGAAGTCGTTCTAGCCGTCCTATTCTTCCTTCGCGAACTTTGAGTCCTTCCTTTGAGGCCTTAAGGTTAACGATTTCTCTTCACACAAAGCTTACCAAGTTGAAGACACAAAGAGCGCAAAAGTACCTGCGATTCAATGGTTACGATCCACTAGATACTACGCAAAAAAGCGGCCCGAATCGAACCGCTTTTTATTGGAAGCTGTCCGTACACATCAGCTACGGCTTCTTTTCCGGCGGCCCAGTCGTCGTTTTTGGCTGGGCCGATGCCTGCCGCTGCGAGATCACCGTCGTCAGAGCCTGCGGGATCTGATTGACAAGAATATCACCCTGGTTCTCAATGATCTGATCGATCATCTCAAACTTTTCTTCATCAAACTTACTCGTCATCAAAACGCCATTCTTGTCTATGGTCATCGGATAGATACCGAAGAGCTGGTTTTTAAAATTGGCAAAGAACGATGCCTTTTCCGGTGCCACCACACTTGCCCGGGTCGGGTCGGCCTCAGGAATCTCAGCCCCGATCAGCTTTAGCTGCTCTTTCGACTTTTCTACCCATTCGCTATTCGGAAAATCACGGATGATCCGCTGAAAATAACGGGCGGCCTGGTCGGTTTCCTCTTCTACCAGATAGGTATTCGCCAGCTTGTAAAGGGCCTCGTCCATAAAGGTGAAATTCGGATATTTATCAAGAATTTCGCGATAACGGGACTGCGAGCCCTTCAATCCGCTTTTTCCCTGTTCGACCGACTGAGTATAGTAATAATTTGCGATGTACAGATTGTGCAGGCCAAGATTGTCCTGAACTTCTACCAGTCGCTTCTGTGCCTCACCGGCCAGGATCGAATTCGGATATTGCTGAAGAAGCGCCTTCAATTTTATCTCGGCACGCTTTGCCCTTGTCGCATCGCGGTCTGGGAGCCCGATCTGGCGCATTTCCGACTCAGCAATTTTCAGCACAACCCGATCGGCCAACGGATGTGTAGGAAAGAACGTCAGCCAATCCTGATAGGCGGCGATACCCTGAATAAGGGCGCTGGTCGAGCCTTCAAGATAGAAAGAATCCGCAACCGCCAACTTTGCCATCGGCAGATAGGGCGAATCGGGATACGTAGTAATGATCGTCTGGAAAAGAAGCCGCCCAACATCGTAATTCTTCTTTCGCACCTCGCGGGTGGCGACAATGAAAAGTTCGCGGTCGCGCCCTGGCGTAACGGCACCGATCAATTCTTCATATTCATCCGGCCCGCCGCCGCCAAAGATACCTAAGAATTTTTTCTTTTTCTTTTTCTCACGCGGCTTTCCGACCATCGACTCCGGGTTGGCCCGGGCATTGGCCGTCTCAACCAGAACTGCGTCGGCCCGCACCTGGAGGTCGCCAACCGATGCCTCGAGCTGATCGATCTCGCTTGCTTCGTACTTCTCGGAACGGTCCAATTTAGTACGGAGACTATTCACATCGGACTGGAGCCGTGATGCCTCCTTTTCGATCGAAAGCAGGCGGGCAAGAGGTGTATCTGCATTCGCCTTGTCATCCTTCGTCGCCTTGTCGGTATTCTCTTCCTTCAACACCGAAGCGGAACTGGTGGCCGACCGGCGGATCGTCTCGAGCTTTTGCCTCATTACCTCAAGCCGCGTTGACGGTGAACCATCGCTTGGCTTTACCTGTGCGAAGCCCCCTGTCACAAGCGCCGCGATGACAAATCCGATCACGGCAAAACCCTTAGGCTTCAAATATTTCATAACTTCATCGATCATACCCAAACTGTTCCTTTCTCGATCAATTCTCGAACGGCCTCGGCCGGCGACGGCTTTCCGTAAACGGCCAAACCGGCAACTAAAATATCGGCCCCCGCCTCAACTACCTCAAGAATATTGCCGGTATCGATACCACCATCGATCTCGATCTTTGTTGAGAGTCCGCGGCTTTCGATCATCTGCCGCAGACGACGGACCTTTTCGACCGATGTCGGTATAAAAGCCTGTCCGCCAAATCCAGGATTGACGGACATTATCAAAACAAAATCCGCAAACTCCAGTGCTTCATCCAACACATTGAGCGGCGTTGCCGGGTTTATCGCTATGCCAGCCTTCGCCCCGGCAGCCCGTATTGACGAAAGCGTTCGGTGCAAATGGGCGTCAGCTTCAACATGGACAGAGACCATGTCGGCACCGGCTTTAACAAACTGCTCAGCATAAGTGCCGGGATCGGTGATCATCAAATGACAATCGATCGTCATCTGCGTCGCTTTTCTAAGCGAACGGACAACTGGGAGGCCGATGGTGATGTTCGGCACAAAATGCCCGTCCATCACATCGACGTGGAGCACGGTGGCTCCGCCTTCCTCAACAGCCTTGATCTCATCCGCCAAATGCGCAAAATCAGCGGACAAGATGGATGGGGCAATTTCAAACATTCTGCTCTATTCCCTCACTTTGTTGCAGGCATTTCGACCTCGGTTGCACACACAGCGCTACGGTGTTGGCTGAACTCTCTTTCGGGATTCACCAGCCGCGGGCTTTGCCGTCGAAGCAGGCTGTTTCAGAGCCGGGCCTGTAGAGGTGTTCTTGTTGCCCTTTTCAACAGGATCCTTTGGTTGATCCGTGTCTTTCTTATCTTTATCTATATCTCCAGATTTTGTGGTCGATCTATCGTCAGGATCAGAATCTGAATTTGAAACATCCGTGTTGACATCCCGGGTCGTGTCAGCTTTTTTCTTCGTATTTGTGTTTGAGTTCGATCTGGACTTTTTGGGCTTGTCCGAGATCATGTCCTCGATCGTCTTGGTGTCATCAGTTTCCAGGTCCTTGATCAAGGATTTGGGCGTTTCGTCGCCTTCAACACCGGCCTTGCTGACAACGACAAAGATAAGTTGGCCCGACTTTACAGTCTCGCCGGCCTTCGGGGCCTGTTCCAGAACTGTGTTTATCTGCTCGGTACTTGGGCGAGCGGCCCGCTTTTTTATCTTAAGGCCAAGTGCCGCAAGTTCTTTTTCACTCTCGAAAAAGTCCTTTCCCGTGATCTCAGGCACCGTGATTTCCTTTCCGGACAGCGACATATAAACAACCCCTGCCGCCGACCCAAGGAACGCGGCCAAGAGTACGGCAACAGCCGCCAGTTTGCCCACCGCCGATATTCCTGTGTTTACAAATCCCACTCGCGAACACTCCTAAAAAACAACTTTTAAGTCTAGCATTATTCGGGAAACAGACAAATTCAACTTTGCCCTGTTCGCTCGAAAGCGGCAATGAAGAACCCGTCCATTCCGTCGATATCTGGCCGTGTTCTGGCAAAACCGGCTTCGGTGATAAGCCTGGTGGGAACACGCGGCCGAACATTCCGAAAGCCGGGTTCAGTGGCAATGAATGCGTCCGCCACCTGTTCATTCTCTTCAACCTCGAGCGAACAGGTCGAATAAATCAGCGATCCGCCGTTTTTCACAAGCTTGGATGCATTTCTCAATATCAGGTGTTGTTTCTTTGATAATCCCGCCGGGTCACTGGGATCGAGAAAATAGCGCAGCTCCGGATTGTGACGGATGGTCCCGGTGCCAGTACACGGAGCATCGACAAGAACAGTGTTAAAACTTTGGTCCGCAAAGGGCATCGGTTGTTCAGCGTCGTATTGGACGACCTCAGCGTGCGCAACTCCCTGCGCTCGAATATTTTCAAGCAAAAACCGGGCACGGTGCGAATGAATTTCACCCGCGACGGAGAGAACATCGCTATTTAAGCCTGCAATTTGTGTAACTTTGCTTCCCGGAGCGGCGCATACATCCAGAAAGCGGCCACGCGGAGGAATATCAACTGCCGCAGCTACAAGCTGCGATCCTTCATCCTGAAAATAGATAAGGTTATTGGCCGACGCAGCGGACATTTCGGGCGTTGTTGAATCGGCGAGAAAACTGCTCGGAACAAGGCCTGACCGCCTTGCCCCGGTAAATTCGATATCAGCGGGAGCACGGGCGGTGAGCCTGAATGACCTCGCTGGTTCAGTATTGTTAGCTTCTGCAAGACTGACGGCCTCTTTGACACCAAATTGTCCGATCCATTTTTCGATCAGCCATCGCGGATGTGATGTTTCGACCGAAATACGCTCGATGTCGTCAGACAAGTTTGCAGGCGGCGGTTCCTTGGCCGCCCGACGCAGGATCGCGTTGACCAACCCGCGGGCTGACGATTTTTTTGCGCGGTGGACCATTTCCACGCTGTCGTTGACGGCCGAGTGAACAGGGACCTTATCCAAAAACCAAAGCTGGAAAAGCCCAAGCCTTAGGCTAACACGGACCGCCGCGTCGAGCCTTTTCCGCACGGTCAGCGCATCAATATAATGGTCCAGATACAGTTGCCGACGGAGAACTCCCAGTGTTAATGCGTGGCAAAGGCCCCGGTCCATGGGTGACAGGGCCCTTTCGTATTCAGGAAGAAGGATGGATGAGAATGCCCGATCGATTTCGATCTTCAATAAAATATCGAACGCGGCCGAACGGGCTGGAGAGATCTTCATTCCGCATCCTCGCCGCGGCGCAGTGATAGATCGACACCGCTTCCCGGCTCAAGCCTGTGGTTGAGCGTTACACGTTCGTCGAATACAAAGCACTCTCCTTGCCAGAGATGCTCGTCAACCGGAACGTCCTCAAGGTATTGCAAAATGCCCCCTCGCAGCTGAAATACGTCGACAAACCCGCGGGCTTTCATAAACGGCGCAAATTTCTCGCATCGGATACCCCCGGTGCAGAACATCGCGATCTTTTTATGCCTTGCCGGATCCAAATTCTCTTCCACAAATCGCGGCAGGTCGCTGAACTTCACGGTGTTCGGGTTTACTGCATTCTCAAACGTTCCCGAACGGAATTCGTAATCATTCCGTGTGTCAAGAACGAGAACCTCCGGATCAGAAATGATCTGGTTCCAATCCTTCGGATCAATATGCGTACCGAGCCCGAGCGAAATATCGACGGCCTGTTTAAGGGTCACGATCTCCGGCTTAATTCGGACCTCGTGTTTGCGAAACGGTGACCTGTCACTAAACGAGGATTTAGGCGTGATCCGCGTATCCAGCAGATCCGCAGTCGCGGCAAGGAATGGCCCAATACTTTCGGGCACGCCGCAGAGGCTTGCGTTAAAACCTTCTTCGGCGATGAGGATCGTACCGAAAACATGATGCTCCAGCAATGCGGAGGTGAGGTCGATTTTCAACTTCGCTAGCCTATCGGCGGGACCGAGCGGTTTGAACTCGTAGAAGCTGATGATCTGGAATCGATTTACCATCTGAGAAATATTGTAAGGCATCAAAGGCAGATCACGTATTGACCGGATCTTTTATAAATTGGTCGCCGGTGCTGTCCCCTTGGCGCTTCTTTGCGGCCTTTGCGGCTTTGCGTGAGATCGGTTTCTTCGAACGCAAAGCCGCAGAGACCGCAAAGAAATGTAAAGATCCTCGATTTTGTTCAAGAAGAAAATCGCTGGCCGATCTTAAAATGCCCGCCATTTAGAGCTTCGCGAACAGCCATCCGTCGTTTTCCCTCAAGCTGGATCTCGTCTATCAATAGTGTTGTTCCGGAACCAGCTTCAACTAGCAGCCTCCCGTCATCAATAGAAACGATCGTGCCTGTAACCGCGGGATCATTGTCACCAGCACCAACGGCCCGAGCAGACCAGATGTTCAGCCTTTTTCCTTCGTGGAAAGTAAAGGAACCCGGAAAAGGCTGAAATCCACGGACCCGGGCGGCGATCTCTGCGGATCTCATTGACCAATCGATAAGGCCGTCTTCACGCTTCATTATCGGTGCGAAGGTCGCCTCATCCTGGGCCTGCGGGACAGGTTTGATGATATCTATTTTCTCCAACGTCTCAACCAGAACATCGGCCCCGATGACCGCAAGACGATCCATTAATTGTGGGGCCGTCTCATCCGTCCCGATCTCGATCTCGCGCGAAAGCAGAATGTCGCCGGTATCGAGGCCGGTGTTCATCCTGATCGTTGTCACACCAGTTGTCGTTTCGCCGTTTACGATCGCCCAGTTTACCGGTGCAGCACCGCGATATTTTGGCAAAAGCGAAAAGTGCAGGTTGACCGCGCCCTTTGGAAAGGCGGTTAGAAAACCTTCCGGCAAAATTCGCCCATATGCGACGACAACCACAATGTCGGCCGACAGAGATCTGAATTCAGCAATGGCCTCTGGAGTCTTGATCTTTACGGGTTGAAAGAGGCTTAGATCTCGTTTCAACGCCAGGTCTTTCACTGCGGAGAATACGATCTTATTTCCACGTCCTGACGGCCTGTCGGGTTGTATGTACACGCCAACGATGTCGTGCCCAGTCTCCAACAGCCGCTCAAGCGAAAGTGCCGCGGCGGCGGGTGTTCCCATAAAAACGATCTTCATTTTGTTCGGGCAAGGCCGAGAGCATCCGCCATGATATAGAACGTCCAGTTCTCTTCCATCGAGCCTCTGATCAGGTCTGCATTTACTCCGACCGCAAAGATAGCCACGTCTTCGCCGCCGTGAGTTTCGCTCTTGAACGGAATGTTCGATTCCTGCAGATAATCAGGCGCCGTGACCTGTTCCTGGGTCAGCGCAGACCTTTCGCCAGTACGGGCACCGGGGCCATTGGCGTATCCAAGCGTCGTCATTGGCTTCTTATTCTTGTCCAATTTCGGCTTCTCTTCATACTCGCCGTGGTCGCCGATCTCACGTATTAGGCCGAGGATGTTGTTGCCCCGGGCCGGGTATCCCTGGATAAAGAATGTGTGGCTGTGGTCGGCCGTGACAATAATAAGGGTGTCATCGAGATCGACTTTGCTGACGGCCGTCCGCACCGCGTTTGAAAGCGCAATGGTATCGGTCAACGCGTGAAATGCATTGCCATCGTGATGGGAATGATCGATGCGTCCGCCCTCGACCATCAGCACAAAGCCTTTCTTATTCTTCGATAAGATGTCGATGGCCTTGCCCGTCATCTCAGAAAGCGAAGGCTCGCCCGCACCGTCTTTCGCGCGGTCATAGTCGAACCGCATGTGGCTCGGTTCAAACAGGCCCAGAAGATGATCGGTTTTCTTTGGATCGATGGCAGCAAACTGCTCTTCGTTCCATGCGTAAGCCGAGTTTTTATATTTCGATAACCATTCCTGCGTTAGGTCCCGGCCGTCAAGCCGCTTGCCTTTTTCGGCGGGATATTCGGGATCGACCGTTTCCTTTGGAATAAAATTCGTTCGTCCGCCGCCGAGGGCAACCTCAAGGCCGTTTCCATATTTGAACTCGAGAAGCTGGCGGGCGATGTCTGGAAATTTCGCCTCCCATGCTTCCTTATTTTTCTTAAAGATATCCTCGTCCGATTCCCAGTCGCGAAATGCTGTGTGGGCATAGCACGCCCCGGGAGTTGCATGGGTCAGCCGTGCGGTCGAAACGACACCGGTTGACTTGCCTGCTTCCTCCGCGTATTCGATCAAGGTCTTCGTCTCTTTGCCGGCGACCGTTTTGTAGTTTGAAAGCTGAACGTTCTGGTTGACCGAGAGAGTTCCTTCGTTCGACTTTACGCCGGTGATTATAGAACTCATCGTCGGTGCCGAATCCGGTGTTTGCTGGTTTGCCTGGTACGTTTTTGACAAGGCAGAGAACGGAAATTCTTCGAAACTGAGACGGTTCTCTTCACCGCTCTCGCCGCGGAGCTGGCCTTCAAGTATTCGTGCGGCAGTAAGTGTAGATACACCCATTCCATCGCCGATGAACAAAATGACATTCTTTGCCCGGCCGCGCCGGATCTTGGTCGATCTGGCCCGCGCGACCGCGTTCCACCCGTCGCGCCGCCACGTCTCAGGAGATTCTTCTCGCTTTACCGGAAAGCGGACGACGGAGGATTGGCCTATGATGTTGCCTGATAAGCAGATCAAACTTATCAGCTGAAGCAATACGATAATTCTTGTTTTCATTTTCGTTTTCTAGGGAGAGACAGCGAGCATTGATGCGCGAGACGTTAATGCGGAAACCCGGATATTAACAAGGACGTGATGCAGGCGTAAGCAACATACACCTAAGTCCCGCGGGCTTCCGCAACGGTGTTAATAGGCGCAGTGATAGTTAGCACCTTCGTAGATCTTGGCCCACTTATCTCCCGCGCGACGGTAAACGTTAAACCCCGCGCCTTCGAATGACTGAATATAGGTAAAAACCTCGGCAACACCATCGTGATCTATATCCAGAACATCAAGCAGCCGCTCATGATACACACCATCATCCACCGAGCTGATCTCGCCGCCCATTACATCCTTCTCTTCTATCACGCGATAATCAGTTGCACCGAAGGAATATTTTTCGTCCGGCCCCTTGTCGGCGATAAAAAAAAGCAGCGCACGGCTTTTCGGAGCAGGTTCTGCCCAGAAAGTGCCGACCAATTCTATTTTTCCATCACCATTTACATCGAGCGACGTAAGGTTGAGATAGTTCATCTTCCTTGCCGCGGTCGGGCTTACGCCTTGCTTTTCGAACTCCTGCCGAACAAGCGCTTCGATCTCGCTGCGTTCAACCGCCGTTGGCATACGCCGAACGCCGCTGGCTTTTGTACCGAGTACAATATTCGAAGCAAGCGCCATTACATTTCCCTTCAATTTTGCACGGGTTGATGAGAAGGTCACAGAAGCGGTACTTGCGCTGCATTCGGCCTTCGGGTTGGCGCTCTTGACCGTAACCTTTCCCGATGCCGCCCCGCCGAATATCAACGGATACGTTGAACCAGCCTTATAATAAGATCGATGAAACGCAGCGATCTTTGCGGTCTCGCTTGCATTGTCGATCGCCTGCGTGATCTTCCCTTTTTCCACGTAGCCAATGGGTTCAATGACAGACCCGTCGTTGAGCACGGCAAACACCATCGGCCGCGGCTTTGATGAGGCGGCCTTCGGCTTTGCCTTCTGGCCAAAGGATGGCGTCGCAAGCGCGACACAAAACAGCAGCGAGATGCCGCTAAGCAGTGAACGATTCATATTAGATCTGATCAAACCCGCTGTGAAACCAACTTGGCCTGCATGAACTGAAGCAGATACTCGCGTCCGCCGGCCTTTGAATCTGTGCCGCTCATATTGAAGCCGCCAAACGGGTGAGCACCCACCAAGGCTCCGGTACATTTGCGGTTCAGATATAGATTGCCAACATGAAACTCATGCCGTGCCCGTTCAAGCCGGCCCTGGTCAGTTGAATAGACCGCGCCAGTCAGGCCAAATTCGGTATCGTTCGCGATCTCTAACGCGTGGTCGAAATTGCGGGCCTTGATCACGGCCAGTACCGGTGCAAATATCTCTTCCTGTTCGATCGTCGCTCCCGGCTGAACATTCGCGATCACGGTCGGCTGAATAAAATAGCCTTTCGCATCATCGCCAGTTCCGCCGATCAGGATCTCGCCGCCTTCCTCCGCACCCTTCTTAATATAGTTAAGCGTGGTGTCAAAAGAACGCTTGTTGATGACCGCCGAAACGTTCGTATCTCCCTCTGTAGGCTGGCCGATCCGCAGAGACTCAGTAAGGCTGACCACTTTTTCAACAAGCTCGTCATGAACTTTCTCGTCCACGATCAGCCGTGAGCAGGCAGAACACTTTTGGCCCTGAAAACCGAATGCGGCAGAGACAATTCCGGCCGCCGCCGAATCGATGTCGGCATCATCCGTCACAATGATCGCATCCTTGCCGCCCAACTCAGCGACAACACGCTTGATCCATTTTTGCCCGTCGCGCGTCTTTGCCGCCTCTTCATTAATGTGCAGCCCGACACCCTTTGATCCGGTGAACGAAATGAAGCGCGTTTTCGGGTGCGTGACCATTGCTTCACCCGTCGCGGCGCTTCCCGTCAGAAAATTCAGAACGCCGGGAGGAAGCCCGACCTCTTCGGTCAGCTCGACGAATTTCGCGGCAATAGTAGGGGAATCTGATGATGGCTTCAAGACGACCGTATTTCCAGCAACGATGGCGGCGACCGACATTCCGGCCATGATCGCCAGCGGAAAATTCCACGGCGGAATGATGGCTCCCACGCCAAGCGGCACGTATTCGAGTCGATTGTCCTCGCCGGCGACCTTTGTGAGCGGTTGATGCTCAGACCATCGAAGCATTTCACGGCCGTAGAATTCAAGAAAATCTATCGCCTCGGCCGTATCACCGTCTGCTTCGGCCCAGGTCTTTGAAACTTCATACACCATCACGGCCGAGAACTCGTGCTTTCGCTGCCGCATCAGGTCGGCCATCTTGAACAAATACTCCGCACGGGTGGCCGGAGCGACCCTGCTCCACGATTCGAATGCGTGCGATGCCGCCTCGATCGCCTTGTTCACAAGTGAAGTATCAGTATCGGCCTCCGAGAAAACACCAACGATCTCGGTTTTATTTGACGGGTTATAGCTTTGAAACTTGCTGTCGAGTTGCAGCCTTTCGCCTCCGATACGGATCGGATATTCGCGGCCAAGTTCGGCCTTTACTTTCACCAGTGCCGCTTCCATTGCGGCGGCATTCTCCGGCACCGAAAAGTCGGTGAAAGGTTCATTCTTAAATTCGTCCATTACAGGTTGCGTTTGCATAACTTTCCTCTATCTATATTGTTGTTGCTTGAGCTCGTTCAGCTCCCATTCGTCGAGAAGTTCCGGCATGACAGGTTCTGATTCCTGCTGCCACCCGAGAACAAACCGCGGCTCCTGCGTATCGCTTAGGTGCTTGACGTAGCTAAGAATAAGCTTCCACCCCGCAAGAAGGTAGAGATTGAGTTCACGGATCGAACGTACCTCTGTCGTCAGTCTGGTATCTTCCATACTCATTCCCATTTACCGGTTTTTTTCAAATGCCTGATCTTTCGCTTGGCCATTTCTCGTTTCAGGACCGTCATCCTGTCCAGGAACACGATCCCATCGCAGTGATCTGTTTCATGAAGAACACATCTGGCTGCCAGTCCCTCAAGGTCCATTTCAAATTCATTTCCCTCCACATCCTGGGCGCGAACGATAACGCGCATGTCTCGCTTCACCTGCTGATATAGCCCAGGAAACGAAAGACAGCCCTCATCGCCTACTTGCTCACCTTCGACATGAAGTATCTCGGGGTTGGCAAAGACCAGTTTGTTCGGATCGCCGTTCTCGAGCGGTACATCCATAACAAAGAACCGATCCGAAAATCCCACCTGAGGAGCGGCAAGTCCGACCCCGCCCGCAGCGTACATTGTCTCAAACATGTCCTCGACAGTGTGGGCCAGCCCGTTGGCGAAAGCCGAACTGTCCACTGGCTTCCCAACAGTCAGAAGTATCGGCTCAGGATAATGCACAATCTTCAACGGAGGCATAAGGGATAGTCTATCCCAAAACCGCCGATCGTGTAACCTGGGATTCGCCGGTCCGGCCTCTAATTTCGGCGGGCGATCCGCCGGGGACACTATTCAACGGCTATCTTCGCCCTTTCTGCCTTTGCCCAGTCGCAAAGCATTCGCGATTGCTCTGGTGCGAGAGCGGCGTCTCCGTGCATCCACAGATAGGAGTTAAGCGGCATCTCTCCGCTCTCCACGTGTTCGCATATTTCCTCAAGCTTATGTGCTTTCTTCTTCGAAGTGTACGTATTCCATTCGCTAAAATTCAATTCTCCGCGGCCTTCGTTAATGTGATCAGAGAGCCACCACGAAACGGGTGCGATCTGTGTGTACCATGGATGTATAGTCTTATTCGAATGACAATCGTTGCACGATCGGGCAAGGACCATTTGAATATCGGCCGGAACGTTCGTTGACTCTTCGATCGTCTGGCCCGGCACTATCGGCGGATTCGAAAATGTCGGGCGGAAAAACTGGATAATCAAAAAGGCGCCGGCCAAGACCAAGAGTGTGATCTTAAGGACTTTCTTCATATTCATTGAGCGCTTTATTAATGGGCGGCACGTGTCTAAAATATTTACGCAAAAGATGTTTTGCGTACATCTTACTTGTGATAGCCCGTCATGTCCAGATAAGAATGTTTGTCAAACGGCGGGCCTTTCGGCTGCGAGTTCGGCACGAAATATGTTCAATCCCGTCGTTATTGCCATACCGTTGTTCGCGGCGGCCATCGCGCTTGAAGCCTGGTGGACTGGGCGGAACGGCATCGGCCCGTATAATAAGAAGGACGCATGGAATAACATTCTGATCGGCCTCGTCAGCGTCGGCTTTGGTTTTTTGTTCGGACTATTCATCGCCCTGATCTATGAAGCGGCATATCAGATTGCCCCATATAAATTTCCGGCTGATGCTTGGTGGTCCTGGACCATACTATTCTTTGTCGATGACCTGGCTTACTATTGGTTCCATCGCATCAGCCACGAAGTACGGCTGTTCTGGAATTTTCATGTAGTCCATCATTCCAGCGAAGAATACAACTTGAGCGTTGCCGTCCGCCAAAGCTGGTTTAGCGGGTTGCTGCACTGGATCTTTTATTTACCGCTGATGCTGATGGGCTTTGCGCCGTGGATGTTCGTCGTGATGCATGGGTTTAACTTGATCTACCAATTCTGGATACACACGAAATTGGTAGATCGTCTTGGCCGCCTTGAATGGTTCCTGAACACGCCGTCGCATCATCGGGTTCATCACGGCGTGAATGAGCCCTATCTAGATAAGAATTACGCGGGCGTCCTGATCATTTGGGATAGGATATTTGGTACTTTTGTGAACGAGACCGAAGAGCCGCGTTATGGCATCATAAAGCCCGTCGAGAGTTTTAATTTGATCTGGATCAACACGCACGCCTGGGTTGAAATGTGGCAGGCTATCCGTGAAGGAAGATCGCTGCGGTCAAAACTGAAATGTGTTTTCGGCGCACCGGACCTTCCGAATGCTTCGCTCGGAACTTGAAATAACTGGTGAACTGTCTAAACTTACATTTATCTTTCCCAAACCAAATGAAAAGACGCATATTGCTGTCGATCGGATCGCTCCTTGCCCTCTGCGCGTGCATGCAGGCCCAGAGTGTTACCGTCACACCTAGGAAGACTGTTTACAAGCGGCCAAAGCCGATCTCTCAGTACAAAAAAACATTCACCATTACTTATCCAAAGATAAAAGCCGCAACACCTGCGCTGTCAAGAAAGATAGAATCAGCGATCAGTTATAAAACCATCCTTAACCTTGACGTGCGCGAGGAACTCAACGAGGTGCAATGGCTCGAAGAGGCGAACTATACGGTTGACTACAATCAACGCGGGATACTTGTGATCACTTTGTCTATGAACGGATCGGCGGCCTATCCTGACGGCACTTCACAAACTGTCGTTGTAGATATTAAGAACGGCGATCGAATTCCGGCGGCCGCGGCGTTCGATAACGCACGCGAGCTTGTAGAGCTGATAAGAACAAAACAAAGAGCAGAGATCAAGGCGGCGATCGAGGAGATAAAAAAAGATCCGGATATGGGCGGATCAGATCCTTCGGACCTGTTTTCAGAAAAAAGTTTTTCAATGAGTGATCTCGATCACTTTGCACTCAATGCGAGCGGGATCACCTTCATTTATAATTACGAATTTCCGCATGTCATCGAAGGGCTTGAACCCGAAGGGCGATATGCATTCACATGGAAGGAGATCGCGAATTTTGTAAAACCAAGCGGACCGCTCGCTCGATTTGTGTCGAAATAAATTTATATATGCTGAACAGAAAGATAAGAGTACTTGTTGCAAAACCCGGCCTCGACGGTCACGATCGCGGCGCAAAAGTTATCGCCCGCGCGCTGCGTGATGCAGGTATGGAGGTGATATATACAGGGCTTCGGCAAACACCGGAGATGATAGCGGCCGCTGCGCTGCAGGAAGATGTGGACGCTGTCGGCATCTCTATCTTGAGCGGAGCACATCGCACCTTGTGTCCGCGCATCGTAGATCTACTTCATCAAAATGGAATGACCGACACCCTCGTTCTTGTCGGCGGTATCGTTCCCGATGAAGACATCGCCGATCTAAAAAAGATCGGTGTCTCTGAGGTGTTCCTTCCCGGTACTTCGACGGAAGATATTGTCACGTTCATCAACTCAAACATTCGCGCACAAAACTAGCGAAAAAAAATTAAAAAAAACTTATCGAAGCTTTGCAAAATTGTAGTAATCATTTCTGCAATATGTTATTGTGCGCTTACAAGATTTATTTTAAATCTTGATCGTGTTCGATGTCAGACTAAAAACGTGCGAGACAAACGAACGAAAATCCAATTAACAATTCAGGAACGAATGCAGTCGATTCGTTACGAGCCGACCTAACGGTTGCGCTCAAGAACAAGAGGGTAAGACCGGAAACAATTCCATTTGGAGGAACATGTCAGCTAAGAAAAAAGTTATGGAAACAAAAACCTCATTTGTAGATGCGAGCGCTTCGCTCACCAGTGTTGCCGATGTTGCCGCGATGGCGGTGAAGAAAGCGGCGGCGAAACCGGCAGCAAAAAAAGCTGCTGCTAAACCTGCGGCAAAGAAAGCTGCGGCTAAACCCGCGGCGAAAAAGGCTGCGGCAAAGTCGGCTGCGAAACCAGCGGCGAAAAAGGCAGCAGCTAAGCCTGCAGCAAAGAAAGCTGCGGCTAAACCGGCCGCGAAAAAGACTGCGGCTAAACCGGCCGCAAAGAAGGCAGCGGCCAAACCGGTTGCGAAGAAGGCAGCTCCGAAGAAGCCTGCCGCTAAGAAGTCGGCAGCCGCCAAATCGACGGCAAGGCCGGCGGCAAAGGCTGCTAAGAAGCCAGCTGCCAAATCGGCCGCTAAGAAAAAATAACCCTTACGCGGCGTCGCAGAAATTCGACGCCGCTTTTTTCTTGTAGAGCCATCTGAGATCCCCGCGCATTTTTAACTCTTTAGCTTCGCCTTTCTCAATCTCAGAAAGATACTTGCGTTATTTTGCGTTTTTTATCAAAACGCGGCGCATCGCGCTGTCTGCTCATTGGAAAGTTCCCTCCTTCCGAGTAGAATGGAGAGATGATCAAATTAAAAATTTCAGATCGCTCTGGCCGCCCTGAAGCTTTTCGGCCAGTTTGTGCAACGCGGATCACCACGGCAGTCCTCGCATTGCTTATGATGTTCTCCTTTGTCGTCATTGACAGCACTGTATCGTCAGGTAGTTCGTTTGCGGCGCAGGCACAGACGGTCACTGCGAAACGGCGCAAAAAGGGCATCGTTAGAAAAAGTTATGCCGGCGGAAAATGGGTAACACGAAAGGTTTGGCGCGGCGGCAAATGGGTCACTGTCAAAACCTGGAAAGGAACCAAATGGGTTGGCAAGAAATCATGGCGTACCGGCCGAAAGGTTGTTAGCCGCACGAAGAAAGTCGTTTACTAATTTCTGTAACCGCGAATCGTGATCGGAACAGGGCGTTTGCTGAAAATGCAACCGCCTTTCATAGTTTGCGCTCCAAGCCCTCTCTATCGTCTTCGAACCGACTTAGGAATACTGGCACGATACATGCGTACCCCAGGTATATGGGAATCGAATTCGGAGGTAGATGCGAACGATAAGGGAGGAAATTATGAGAATACGGAGTTTAGCAAGTATCGGATTGTTCTTTGCCATTGTATTGTTTTCGTGCGTTGCCGCGAAAGCTCAGGTGGTTGAAGTTGTAAAGGATGCGGCGTCGAAAACTAAAGACATTTCGAAGAAGACCGCCGAGGTAGTCGCGGATACCGCAAAAGATGTCGCCGACACGACCGGTGACGTTACGGTAGCAGCGGCAAAGAAGACCGTATCGACATCAAAGAAGATCGGGAACTACAGCGTGAATGTTACCGAAAATGTTGCCGGAGCTGCATACGAAGGCGGCAAATACTTTACCGTTAAAACATGGGACGGTACGAAATGGGTGTCGAAACGGGTTTGGTTCGCAACCAAGAAAGCCGCTGATGCGACCAAGGACTTTGTCGTTGGCGACGGCGGGAAAAAGCCTTAGGATCAATGGCGCATTATTTGTCTGGACGGTCATCACCGAGTTCGGTTGTTGACCGTCACTTTTTTTTGTTTTCTAATAGCTCCTTATGAAACAGACAGTTCGTGTTGCGGGGGGCCAGGGATTTTGGGGCGATCTTTTGACGGCGCCGATCGACCAGGTGCGAAAGGGGCCGATCGATTATTTGATGCTCGATTACCTCGCTGAGGTAACAATGTCGATCCTGCAAAAGCAGCGAAATCGTGATCCGCAAGCCGGATATGCCCGCGATTTCGTGTCGCTAATGCAGGAAATACTTCCCGACTGCGTTGAGAAGAATATCAAGATCCTCTCAAACGCTGGCGGCGTAAATGTTGCCGGCTGCGCCGAAGCAATTCGACAGGTCGCGGTTGAGCGCGGATTGCAAGGCAAGGTGAAAATTGGCGTTGTCACCGGCGACGATGTTCTTGATCGGCTCGACGGCTGGATTGCCGAGGGTATTGAGATCAATTCGATGGACGACGGCACGCCGCTTGCTTGGATCCGCGACAAGGTGCAGGCGGCTAACGTCTACCTTGGCGCCGAAGCACTTGTGGAAGCGCTCGGACGCGGAGCAAACATTATCGTCGGCGGGCGGCTAACTGACACTGGCCTCACCCTCGCACCGCTGATGCATGAATTCGACTGGTCGTTCGACGATTGGGACAAGGTCTCAGCCGGCACTATCGCCGGACACATTATCGAATGCGGTGCCCAATCGAGCGGCGGCAATTGTCAGTACGATTGGCAGTCAATTCCAGACATGGCGAATATCGGCTTCCCGATAATCGAAGCGTCGCCCGACGGCACATTCATCGTAACCAAACACGAAGGCACCGGCGGCCGCGTCAATGTTCAGTCTGTCACCGAACAGCTTCTCTACGAAATGGGCGACCCGAAAGCTTATATCACGCCGGATGTCGTCGCTGACTTTTCATCTATCAACCTCGAACCCGCAGGCGAGAACCGCGTCCGCGTCTTTGGCATAAAAGGAAACCCGAAAACCGACTTCTACAAAGTCTCGATCGCATATTCCGGCGGCTGGAAGTCCGTTGGCACTCTCGTATATGCCTGGCCTGACGCGCTCGAAAAAGCCCAAGCCGCTGACAAGATACTTCGCCAACGCCTCGACAACCTCGGGCTGAAATTCGACACCATCCTAACCGAATTCGTCGGCGTCAACGCCACGCATGGACATTTGTCAGAACCGCCTGCATTAGCGGGCGGCCAGGCAGATGGCGAACAGACTGGCCCGCCGCTCACGCAACGGGTTCTGACTGCTCCCGAAGTCCAACTAAGGATAGGCGTTCGCGGCCAATCACGAGCCGATGTCGAACGCTTTACCAAAGAGATCGCACCGCTCATCCTCACGGGCCCGCCCGCCGCCACCGGCTTCGCCGGCGGCCGCCCAAAGGTCGAAGAAATAATGGCCTACTTCCCGGCGTTGATCCCTAAATCGCTTATCGAAACAAAGGTCGATATCGTCGAGACCTAAGTCAGAACCGCCTGCGTAAGCGGGCGGCAAAAACGTATAGACTCACGACCGGTTTCGATATAGAATCACCGTATGAAGAACGAATACACAGCCGTCGTGAAACAAGACGGTGACTGGTGGATAGGTTGGGTCGAAGAAATTCCAGGCGTCAACTGTCAGGAACCTACTCGTGAAGAACTTATGGAAACTCTTCGCGTAACTCTCGCCGAAGCGCTCGAATTCAACCGCGAAGATGCTCGCCGCATGGCCGGTGTCGGCTTTGAAGAGGCTCTCATCGCCGCATGAAGCTCCGCGACTTGACCAGATATCTGCATGATCAAGTTGCCGATGGCTTCGCGAAGGCTCCCGGCATTCTTGGTGGATCAACACCGATCAGAATCGACGCACCGCCGTTCCAAGACATCGTGAAGTTAATGACAAACTCGTACTCAAGATTTGCAAAGATCTCGGCATACCAAAGCCCTAGTCACGGCCGACCAAGGGTCGAAGAAATAATTGCCTACTTCCCGGCGTTGATCCCTAAGTCGCTGATCGAAACGAAAGTTGATATCGTCGAGGCGTAAGATATGAGCGAATCAAGTTTAGTCAAAATTGACCTTACAGGACATGAGATTAGCTCGCTTTCTTGGGTTGAAAATGAACTCGTCGATATCGCTGGCGGCTTCAAAAAAATATCTGCCGAAACTGGAGAGATTTCATACGGCTCGGTAAACTACGCATACAGATTTGATTGTGTAGCTTTCTCAAGCGACGGTGCGCATGCCGTTTTGTTTGAGAAGTTCGGAACAAAAGCAGTGCTCCTAAAACACGGTCAGATCGTTCGTGAGATAAACCGAAGTTTTTACCACGCGAACGTGTATGAGTATCCAATCACGTTTATCAGTTCGGAATCCGAACCTGTAAAGGTCGTTCATTGTCCCGATGATTACAACGTACTTCAGATTGAAGACTTCGAAACTGGTGAAATCATTGCGTGGAAGGACACCGAGCCTGATGATTTCTTCCATTCAAGATTACAGGTTAGTCCAGACGGTTGCTGGCTCTTGAGTGCTGGATGGATTTGGCATCCGCTCGATGCGATAGAGGTATTTGACCTTTCCATGTCTAAACCAAAACGTTTCACGCCATTTTGGAGCGGTAACATGGGCGACATCGGCCTTTGGGAAGTCAACAATGCTTCTTTCCTACCCGACTCAACTCTTCTAATGTCAGGCACCGGAGATCAGGACGCGGAAGATGCTTCAGAAGAGATTTCACTCGTTTTGTTCAATCTCAAAACTTTAGAAATAATTTCCAGAACTGTGCTTGGCGTTCCAACCGGCCCAATGTTTCCTCTTGATGCCGAACATGTCCTCACGTTTTACGAACACCCACGTTTGATCAACATCGGTTCTGGCTCCGTAGTTAGGTCGTGGCCGGAGATCGCAACTGACAAGACTAACAGCAGCATTTGCTTTCTTGACTCAACCGTAAAAATTGCTGTTGACACAGTAAATCGTCGGTTCGCAGTCGCTAACGCAGAAACTCTCACGATCTCAAACATTCCGTAATAGCGCTCCTTCCCCAAAAACCTAGCAAATACCCTTCTGACAATCTTCGGTCATGCCGGTGGTGCGACTTGGGTGCCGTGCTTGATGGCGGTTTTAATCAATTGCCACGCACTTTAGTGCGTGGTCAGTTTTCAAATTGATCTCCGGCTTTAGCCGAAACTCCTTTTGGGCTAAAGCCCCGAACCCTTTTTACTCCTATTCCACTAGCTAAAGCTAGTGGCAATTCATTAAAGCTGAAGGTAATTGAAAGAGCAAAGCAAGAGCTATTGCTCACGAGCCATCATTTCCCAAGAAATTTCACGATGCCTTTTTGACAATCTTCCGTCATGCGAGCTGCCGCATTCACTTCCGCACCCTTTTCTATCGCGGCGGAGAAATCCAGTCCGTCTATGTCGTATAGCAGGCGTTTGGTCATCTGGACGGCGGAGGCGCTAAGTGCTGCGTAGCGGTCGGTGACGGCGGCGAGCGTGGTTTCGAAGTCGGCTTCGTCAGCGAGCGCGTGGACGATGCCTGCATCTGACAGCTCCTGTGCCGACATCTCTTCGCCAAGAGTGAGCGTCGCAAACGCACGGCGTTCGGACATATTTCGGCAAACGATCGCCGCGACCATCGCCGGAACGAATCCGATCTTGACCTCAGGAAACCCGAATTTTGCGCTGGTTTCCGCGACAATTAGATCGCAGGCCATTGCAAGTCCGCATCCGCCGGCGAGTGCTCGCCCACGTACCGCCGCTATCACCGGCTGCCTCACCTCACGAATAAGTTTGTACAACTCACCAAGCGAACGTGCATCCTCAAGATTCTCTTCATACGACGCCGTCGCGATCTTTTGCAATGCCGAGAGATCGGCACCGGAACAAAAATCCTTACCAGCACCACGCAGAACGATGCATTTAACGCCCTCGTCCGCATCCGCCGCGCTCACCGCATTCTTCAAGGTCGCGATCAGTTCGTCATTCAAAGCATTCCGTTTCTCGGGCCGGTTGAGCGTAAGTATGCGAACCGAGCCTTCATTTTCGATGTTCAGGATTTCAGTCATTTCAAGAATTGTGAATTGTAAATCGTACAATTGTTAATTGGGAAAAAGCGTCATAGTTTTACCAATTAACAATTTTCCAATGGACAATTTACAATTGATCTATTTTCGAGGTCTTCACTATTTTCGTTAGCATCTTTGCGAGTTCCTTTCGATCGGACTCGATCGATTCAAACTCCCGGGCGTTGATCAAGTCCGCAAAATGGATCAGTTGCAGCCAATACTCGGTCTCGTCCGCTCTCTGCAAACCTTTGCTCATATTAAGCACAAAACTTTCACGTGATTCCCCGCTGACCGCGGCCTTTACGAATCTGCCGATGTTCGTTCCCGCTGACAAAAGTTCGCGGCTCAGGACAAACTCCTTGTGCTCTTCTGCCAGATAGCGACACAGTTTGACTATCCTTAAAGCAAATGCAAATGATTTTGTAACGATCGGGTTATCACTCATAGCTTCTCCTGGAATTGTTAATTGTAAATTGGCCTATTGTACATTGGTTAAAAACTGCTCCTTCATTGTTCAATCACGGATACAATTTCGACGCACGATCGATCTCTGCCGCAAATCTTTCAATCGTCGCGGCGGCTATGCCAATTTGCTCCTCAGCCTCTTTCCAGTTGCGTTGTTCGATAGCTTCGCGAATACCCGGCAAAGTTTTTACGCCGTAGCCGGTGTAGAATCCGGGGGCGTAGATCTGGTGTCGGAACCAATCGCGGCGCGGCAGGCCCGCGCTTCGCGTAAGGGCTCGTTCAGTTTTGTATAGGACCTGGTCGAGTTCGGCGGACGAAGAGCCGCCGGCCCTTGACTTGTAATTTGCCGCGCTCGCCTGCAGCTTTTGCACAGCGTTTTGAAGCGGCGCAAAATTCAGATACGGTACGGCATCCTTCAACTTCGGCGTGATCAGCTTTTCCTTAGGGTCTTGAACGGCGGGCCACATGCCGTTTGAGATCGCGTAATTGCTAGCCTTGGTCTCGTCGCGCATTGTGTCGGCAAGCCGCGTTACTTCATTCGCATACTGCCCAACAGTCTCCGCAAAATTCGAAAATTCGAACGGTACCGTATCAGAGTCGGCAAGACGCAATGTTGTCC
>JADYZI010000138.1 GCA_020853255.1 Acidobacteriota bacterium | reverse complement strand
GAAAAGATAGTCCGAGCGGTTTATATCGACCGGAAGAAAATGCAGGCCGTGGCGTTGGGCGTCTTTTACGAGCGTTGCGGCGGAGTAAAATCCGAGCGGGTAATTATTGAACATCGCGGTCATAAACGCGGCGCGATAGTGGACGATAAAATAGGCCGAGGCGTAGGCGAGCAGAGCAAAGCTGTACGCGTGCGATTCGGGAAAGCCGTAGTTGGCGAACGCCTTTGTATAATCCACGATCTGTTCCTGCGCGGCGGGCGGAATGCCTTTATTCGTCATTCCTTCACGCAGCTTTCGGCTGATAAGCTCCATCTTTTTGTCGGGCCGTTTGAAGCCCATTGCGCGGCGCAGCTCTTCGGCTTCCGAACCGCTGAAGTCGGCAATGTCCATTGCCATTTTCAGAAGCTGTTCCTGAAACAGCGGAACGCCCATTGTTCGTTTCAATATCGGTTCCAGCGACGGGTGCGGATACGTGACCGGCTCCAGGCCCTGGCGGCGTTTTATGTATGCGTGCAGCATATTGCCGACGACCGGGCCGGGCCGGATGATGGCGACCTGGACGACGATGTCGTAAAAATTCGCCGGTTTCGATTTTGGCAAAAACGCGATCTGGGCACGGCTTTCGACCTGGAACATTCCGACCGTGTCGGCGGTCTGCAGGGCCTCATAAACTTCCGGGTCATCGTGCGGAATTTTATACAGGCTGACATCGTCGCCGTAATACTCCTTTATCAGCGTGATCGAATCGCGCAGCACGGCCATCATCCCGAGGCCGAGCAGATCGATCTTTACTATCTTCAACGCTTCGCAATCGTCCTTGTCCCATTGAATGATGCGGCGGCCTTCCATTGATGCGGGCTCGATCGGGACAATACCGTCCAGGCGGTCCCACGATACGACCATGCCGCCGGAATGCTGGCCGAGGTGACGCGGAAAATCGAGTATGCGGTTGTAGAGATCGGCAAATTTACGCAGCCGTTGGTTGTCGGCAGTATCGAAACCTTCTTCCTTTAGGCGATGATCCAGTTCTTCACCTTTGAATGTTTCGTAATGCGAGTTGAGTTTTGAAAGTTTGCCCAACACCTCTTCACCAAAGCCAAAGGTTTTCCCTACCTCACGGATCGCCGACTTTCCGCGATAGCAGATAACATTCGCCGTCATGCCGGCACCGCGTTGGCCGTACTTTTCGTAAACGTGCTGGATCACACTCTCGCGGTCGTCGCCGGACGGCAGGTCGATGTCGATGTCGGGGTAGCGCTCGTATTTTTCCGAGAGAAATCGTTCGAACAAAAGATCGTGTTCGATAGGGTCGACCGCTGTGATGCCGAGGGCATAGCAAACGACCGAATTTGCCGCCGACCCGCGGCCCTGCGAAAGAATGCCTTCGCGTTTGCAGAAATCGGAGATGTCGCTGACGACCAGAAAATAGCCGGCCAGCTTTTTCATCTCGATCACACGAAATTCTTTGTCCAGGCGGCTTTGTATCTGGAACCTTACGGCCTTTTTGCTTTCGCGATATCGCTCTATCGCCCTTTGGCGCGTTATTGTCCGCAGAAACGACATCATCGTTTCGCCGGGCGGGACCTTGAAATCGGGGAAGTTATAGGAAAGCTCGTCCATTGAGAACCGGACGCGCGAGGCGATCTCTTCCGTGATGTGAACGGCTTCGGGATAATCATCGAACAGGACAAGCATCTGCTTTTCATTTTTTAGAAAACGCTCACTGTTCTCAGAAAGCAGTCGGCCGGCGTCATAGATGGTGCAGTGATTTTTTATGCAGGTAAAAACATCGAACAATTCGCGGTCGTGCTGATCGGCGTAGTACGGGCCGTTGGATGCAAAATATGGAATGTGCAGCTTGTATGCAAGAGCGAGAAGCTGCTGGTTCATATATTCCTGGTGGCGAAGATGATGCCGCTGCAGTTCGATATACAACCGGTCGCCGAAGACATATTTCAGCCATGCGGCATCCCACTGGCCGAGGCCGCTGTTGATGCTGTTTGGCAGAAAACCGTCCGAACAGCCGCCGGTGAAGCAGAGCAGGCCCTCGGAGTGATCTTCGATATTTTCGCGTGTGGCGAAATGTTCGCCTTTTTTATTGTTTAGCTTTATGGTGGTGATCAGTTTTGAAAGGTTGTGATAACCACGCAGGTCCATTACCGCCAGCGGCAGGACACTGCCGTCGTCCATCGTGATCTCGGCACCGATCATCGGCTTGATGCCGCACTCTTTCGCCTCAAAATGAAAACGCACCGCGCCGGCAACCGTGTCGCGGTCGAGTAATGCGGCACCGGGCATTCCCAATTCAGCCGCACGGCCGATGAGCCTCTGCGGCAGCGAACCGGAAGAGAGAAAGCTGAAGGCCGATCTTGTGTGGAGTTCGTAGAACATAAAGTGGAACGCGGACACTCTTGTCCGCAATGAGCACGAAGTGCGAACAACCACTGGTGACAAGATGATCGTGGGCAACCTACGCCGCTAAAAAGCAGCGACGTTGCGGACAAAAGTGTCCGCGTTCCGTTCAATCATATTCACCTATCAAAATCCAATCTTTCTCATTTCTTCCCAGGCGGTAAATGCCGTGTTCTTCGACCTCGATGTCCCATTCCTGGCTGCTCCAGGGACGGTTCCACCATTGAGAATTGTTTTTCCAGACGCCGCTGTATTCTTTGACCCGTCCGCAAAAATTCGGTGTTTTGATGTACAGCAGGCGTTTGTTCTCGACCGTGACCGAGGCCGGTACCGGCGGGCGAAAATAGCAGAATGCGGCGGTCAGCTCTTCCGATCTGATCCCGAGCTTTTCACGTCCTTTCGGCAGATGCTCATTGTCTATAACGAACGGCTCAGGCAGTCTTTGATCGAGCAGTACGGGCACGCCGACATTCTCTTCGCCGACCAGCTTTTTTAGCTTGTTGGCCGTTAGTAAAAGATCTTCCGGTTCGGGCCGCGAGACGGCGTAAAGGCCGCGTTGCGCGGGCCGCGGACGCGTGAAATATGAAATGACACGGACAGAGATGATCTCAGCCTCAGGCGGGTCGAGCGCAATGCGCAAGTTTACAAGCTTTAGCCAGAACGAACGGTCCAGCGTCGGGAACGAGGTTTTTATCTCGTAGAACTTCGCTTCCTTTTTTCGCAGGCCGAGGTAGATATCAAGCTGCTCAGTGCTCAGGGCTTTATATGAGATACGCGAAAAAAGTTTGTCAAGGCCGTGGTTAACGATGAAGATGAGCTGCTCGAAATCTTCAACGGGGAAGTCGAGATCATAGGCCCACGAAAGGCTGCTTTCATTAACATTCGGCGTCAGAATACGGCCGCCTTTTTGCTCGATGATGTCGATGACACTGCGGAATTTTTGGCCGTAGCGGTTTATAAGATCATCGTCCGGCACCTTTTGCAGATCACTTATTTTGCGAATGCCGAGAGATTCGAAAATGTCCAGCGTGTCAGGGTCGATCCGCAGATCTCGCAGTGGGAGATGTGAGAAGGCGTCAGCCGCCGGCACAGTTTCGGCCGGCCGGCCTCGGTACGGGCCGCTGTCACGTGCCAGCAGAATGGCCGTATCCTGCGACCGCGCGACCGCGGACCTGGCCGCGAGGCCGTGCTCTTTTAGCTTTGATCCTATCCGCCGGGCGATCTCGTCCTCATCGCCGATCAGGTTGTGCAGCCCGCTTACATCGAACAGCACGCCGTCGCCCAGCATTTCTATACCGGAGGCGAATTCGGCTGCAATAGATAACAGAACTGCGTTGTTATTCTTTGCATGCGATGAAATTATGCAGGCGTAAAGTTTGGACATTGCTCATGGTCGTGGTTTTTTCCGCCACCCGACCTCCACCTGAAGGTGGAGGCAATTGATGGGGCTGCGGGCCGGGATCGATCGGCTGCACTCGCCTTTCGGCGGGCATATTGTATGCGTCCGTGTGATCGAACCCGATCCTGGCCGGCAGTTGCTTTCCATAAAACTCTTTTCTCGAATGGAGATTCAGGGAAAATTCTTTCAACAATTTATACCGCCCCTTGCCTGACCATTTGACGCGGCCGCGAGCTAGCGTGAACGCATGCTGCGAAGCTGAACCCGTAAGCGGCTCTTCCGCCGTGACAAGAACAAGCGTAGGCGTTTCTTTTATCCGCGTACGATAGCGGTACCAATAGGTTTTCGGCACAGCACGAAGCTGGCGTTTGGACAGGCCATCCAGATTTAGCCACACGGCCCCAAAGCCTTTTGCCTGGACAAGATAATCGGCGGACATAAATGCCTTTTCGATATTGCCCGAACAGCGGACCCATAAAAGATTTTCAAGTTCGACGCCGGATACGGCCGCCGAGAATGGATCGAAGCCGTTTGCCGAATCGACTACGGCGCAGACCTCGCCGGCACGCGTCAGTTTTGATAAAAGCGACAGTGCCAAGCTCGTTTTGCCTGTGCTCGGGCCGCCGGCAAATTCGGCAAGCGAGCCGCGTTTAAAACTCAATCCCGAGGATTCGAGCAGGACCTCTTCTGAGTGTTTCCTTTCCTCTTTGAGATGGGTT
>JADYZI010000137.1 GCA_020853255.1 Acidobacteriota bacterium | reverse complement strand
TGATATCCAAATTCACAAAAGTTTTACCCGCGATATTCCTTATGCTTGCTTTTGCGGGCTGGGCGGCGGGGCAGAATCCGGTATCGGTATCAATGAGCGTTTCGCCGTCGAGCATTGCGGCGGGCGGATCAGGTACGGCGCGCATCTCGGCGAACATCGAGGGCGGCTGGTACATGTACTCGATCTCGCAAGGCCCGGGCGGGCCGATCCAGACGCGGATCGCGATCGCCGACGGGCCGTTCAAGATGAGCGGGCTTTCCGGGCCCAAACCAAAGGTAAAGCTCGACCCGAATTTTGGCATCAATACCGAAAGCTATGCGGGCAACGCCGTGTTCAACCTGCGCTTCAATGTCGCGCCCGATCCACCTGAAGGGCCGCAGACGCTTAACGCAAGTATTCGCTATCAGGTTTGCAATGACACGGTCTGCCTGCCGCCGAAGACAGTAAAGCTCGCGGCGGAAGTGACGATCACAGCCGGGAAAGCCGCGGCTTCACCGACTTTGACACCGACGCCCACGCCGTCACCCACCGCAACGCCCGCGAACACCAACACAAATGCGAATGCTGATGTGGAAGCGACGCCTTCGGATCCATACGCCGCTCTACCGTCGAATGCGGATTTTGGATCGGCTGGTAACACTTCCAACACCAATAGCCAGCCCGTTGTTGCGCGGTCGGTAGAAAGCAATATTACGGCCCAGCCGATCTGGAGCTTTATCTGGCTGGCAATGACATTCGGGGCACTTTCGCTGCTGACACCGTGCGTCTTTCCGATGATACCGATCACCGTTTCGTATTTTACAAAGCACGGCTCGGAATCGACCGCCGGATCGATCCGCGATGCGTTGGTCTATTCGCTCGGCATCATTTTCACTTTCACGGGGCTTGGCGTAGCACTCGCGCTGATATTCGGGGCCGCGGGGATCAACCGGTTTGCGGCGAATCCGTATGTAAATCTATTGATCACCGGCATTTTTCTGGCGTTCGCGTTTAGCCTGCTTGGTGCCTACAACCTCGGTGTTCCGTCCAGTGTTTTGACGCGGCTTGACGCGGTAACCCGGTCAAAGGAATCCGGCAAGACCATCGGCCTGCTTCTGATGGGGTTGACGTTCTCGCTAACGTCGTTCACCTGTACGGCCCCGCTTGTAGGCACAATACTGGTTGCGGCGGCCCAGGGTGATCTTTTTTACCCGATCGTCGGGATGCTGGCGTTCTCTGCCGTTTTTGCACTTCCCTTTTTCGTTCTGGCCGTTGCTCCGCAACTCATGCATTCGCTCCCGCGTTCGGGAAGCTGGATGAACGCGGTAAAGGTCGTAATGGGCTTTCTTGAGGTCGGTGCGGCGTTCAAATTCATCTCAAACGTCGATCTTGTTTGGGGCTGGGGAATATTTACGCGAGAGGTCGTTATTGCGGGGTGGATCGCGATCTCGGTCCTGATATTCCTATATCTACTCGGCGTTTTCCGGTTCTCACATGATTCGGAAAGCCGCACGATCGGGCTGGTCCGTGTCCTAAACGCCCTTTTGTTCGGAACACTCGCCCTCTACCTGCTGACCGGACTTTTTGGTTCACGGCTGGGTGAGATCGAATCGTTCCTGCCGCCGGCAAAGGAAGTGAGTTCAACAAATGGCCCGGCCGGATCGATCTCAGGCGAACTATCGTGGATCACAAATGACTACGAGGCGGCGATCGCAGCAGCGAAGGCCGAGAACAAACGGCTCTTTATCGATTTCACCGGATACACCTGTACAAACTGCCGCTGGATGGAAGCGAATATGTTCCCAAAGCCTGCGGTGCGCGATGAACTGGAGAAATTCGTCCGGGTTCGGCTGTACACCGACGGCGAAGGCGAGCCGTACGAAGGCTTTCAGCGAATGCAGGAACAGCGTTTCGGCACCGTTGCACTGCCGCTTTACGCGGTCATCTCACCTGACGGAAGCGTAGCGGCTACCTTTGCCGGACTGACGCGTGACGAAGGCGAATTTGTATCGTTCTTAAGGAAATAGTGATGAGCCCAAACGAGAAACTGCGGCGGGACCGAGGAAATCCCGCCGCAGTATCAGCGGCCTTATAACCGGGGTGGGTTGGTTCCGGCCGCGTTGATCGTTCGTCCAGGCAAAGCCGCCGCTTGTCGTTTACGGCGCCATAGAATGAAGGCGGAAGGGTACGGCAACCGCCTGATGACGAACGGCCCGCTTAGGGCAATTTCAATCCAGGTGTCTCGACCTGTCCGGCGGCTGCGATGTCGGCGCCGATCTTACGAATAGCATCGGACGTGCCGGCAACGACGTTATCAAACGTTTTTGCAGGCACCCGAGCGGCCCGCGGCAGCGGAGCGTGTACCGAGATCGTTGAAGGCAGCACAGAGATCATTCCCATGAAAACCACGCCGAATGCAATAAAGCCAAACCAGACCGCCGCCATCGGGGTCATCATGCCCGCCACGAATACCACGGCTGAGATAGCTGCGAACAGAACACAAACTGCCGCATACATTTTTACGTACATAGCACAAGCTCCTTCTTGATCAGCTCAAAGGACAGATCCAAGAAAGATCGCGTCCTCGATGCCAAGTGGAGAATCAATATCCGTGCCGCAAAAAAGCCTGTATTTTTAGGCACTTTCATGTGGTTCACACGTGGAATTCTCCGCAATCGGGGAAGATCCTGTGTAAAAATCCACGCTGTGCCTTGGCTGAACTTTCCGTGATCTATCTCAATCGCAAGATCGCCCTTGACGAACGGGCTGGCGCGAAGGCACGCTGAAGGTTCACTCTGGAGAAGGTTAAATGGCCAAAAATAAGCTCGAACACGATCATTCGCCGGAATCGATCGCCGAACGATTTGCCGCCGGGACCCGCCATAATTACCTGCGCGATTTTGTTTACGGTGGTGTAGACGGGGCAGTTACGACATTTGCGGTCGTTGCGGGAACCATCGGGGCAAAACTTGAACCGAATATAATCGTCATACTCGGCGCGGCCAATCTTTTGGCTGACGGCTTTTCGATGGCGGCCTCGAACTTTCTTGGGACCCGTGCCGAAAAGGATGATCACGAGCGCATTGCCCGCATCGAAGCAAAGCATATCGACATCGACCCGGACGGCGAGCGCGAAGAGGTGCGACAAATTTATGCCGCAAAAGGGTTTGAAGGCGACGACCTGGAGAACACGGTCAGGATCATCACCTCCGACCGGCAGCGATGGATAGACACCATGCTGGTCGAGGAATATGGGCTGCCTTCGACCGTGCGCTCGGAATGGGCGGCGGCGGCCAGCACCTTTGCAGCCTTTGTCATCTGCGGATTGGCTCCCATTGTGCCGTTTTTGTTTGGACTTGACAACGCATTCGCCCTTTCATCGGCGATCACCTGCATTGTCTTTTTTGGTATTGGTTCAGTGAAGGCCCGGTGGTCAACCGACTCATGGTTGCGGTCTGGTGCGATCACCCTGCTAATAGGTGCGGCCGCCGCGACACTAGCCTATTTAGCCGGCGACCTCGTCAAGCGATTGGCTGGATAAGCGGGCTGCCTCGACGCGTTTGGGGAAGGTCATTGCGGTTGTCATCGCAGAAGGGCCTGATGGATCGACTGAAGGAGCTTTTCAGCGGTAAACGGCTTGGACAAAATGTTGCTAATGCCGGCGGCCTCGATCTGGGCGGATTCGGACCGGTCCATCATTCCGCTCATCGCGATCACTCGCTGGCCTGAATTGGCCGCCCTTATTTGTTCGATCAATTCCCGGCCGCCCATCACCGGCATGGCCATGTCAGTTACGACAACCGCGATAGCTCCGGGCTGAGCTTCGAACAGGGCCATTGCCTCCAAACCATTATTCGCTGTCAGAACGCGATAGCCATAACGCTCAAGTGTCGCCCGCCCGACCTCGCGGATGGCGTCCTCGTCATCCACGATGAGCACAAGTTCGCCAGAACCGCTCGGCGGATCGCGTTTTTCAACATTTTTGGAAGAGCTTGTGTCGGCTTCGATCGCGGGCAAATAGATCGAAAATCGTGACCCGCGGCCCAACTCACTGGTGACATCCAGAAAACCGCCGTGGCCTTTGACGATCGTAAGTGTTGTAGAAAGGCCGAGGCCCGTTCCCATTCCGATCTCTTTGGTCGTAAAGAACGGATCGAATATGCGCGGCAGCGTTTCGGCTGGAATACCGGTGCCTGTGTCTTCAATAATGATCCGAACATATTTTCCGGGCGGAACTTCCGGATAAAGGCCGGCCAACTGGGCATCAACCTCCACATTTTCAGCCGTGATGCGAAGCGTGCCGCCATCAGGCATTGCATCGCGTGCGTTAATGCACAGATTCATCAAGACCTGATGCAGGTTTGTCGGATCCGCCGAGATCACCGAAAGGTCCGGCCGTATATCGTATTTGACCTGAATGTTCTTTGGCAGGGTCTGGCCCAGAACGCCAAGAAGTTCTTTGACAATATGCTTGAGTTGAACCGAGACGCGCTCGCCGCCGAATCCTCGGGCAAATGTGAGCACCTGTTTTATCAGGACCGCTCCGCGCTCCGCACTATTGCGGATCATTCTAAGCCATCGTTCGGTCTCTGGATCGGGACCGCGAAGCTGCAGCATGTCAACTGACATCAATATTGGCGAAAGAACATTGTTCAGGTCGTGGGCGATGCCGCCGGCGAGCGTGCCGATCGATTCCATTCTCTGGGCACGGAAGAGGTGGATCTCACTTTTTCGCTGTTCTGTAACATCCGTATTCGTTATCAGAAAATAATCTGGCTGGCCGCGCTCATTGCGCACCATGGTCCACCGGCTCATTACATTGATCGCCTCGCCCGACTTTGTTCTATGGATGAACTCCTTGTTCCAAGAATCGTTCGCGTCCACCTCTGGGCCAAGCGGCACGTCAGGACGAAAGACCTCGTTTATTTCCTTTCCGAGCACCTCGTCGACGGAATATCCATATGTTCGTTCGGCGCCGCTGTTCCAATATAGGAGTTTGAGGTTCAGGTCGCACACCATTATGGCGTCCTGGGCCTGGTCCAGCAGCGATGCCTGCTGCCGGATCCGTTCTTCGGCAAGCTTTCGCTCGGTAACCTCGTAGCGGATCGCAATATATTGAAAGGGTTTGCCGGACTCGTCAAGGAATGGAACTATTGTTGTATCGACCCAGTAGACAGAGCCGTCCTTGGCTCGATTTCTAAGTTCACCCCGCCAAACATTGCCGCGCGCGATCGTTGTCCAGAGATCACGAATAAACTCTTTCGGGTGGTAGCCGGAATTTATTATGCGGTGGTCTTGTCCGATCAGTTCATCGCGGGAGTATTTTGATATCTCGCAGAACTTCTGGTTGACGTAAGTGATCCGGCCGCGATGGTCGGTTGTCGCAACGATCGCCGCCTGATCGAGGGCAAACTTAAGGTCTGCGCGCTCTTTTAAAAGGCGGTTTTCGGCAGTCGATCTCTGTAGTGGATCGTCTGCCGCCGCCTCATCGCCCATTGGGCGTTCCGGATCTTGGTCTTGCTCAATATTCACCGGATTTTTTAAGCTTATACCTCAACTGGTCGCGGGTAATGTCGAGCAGCTTGGCTGCCTTGGTCAAATTTCCGCCGGCTCGTTCCATCGCCTGTTTAGCAAGTTCAAGTTCCGCCGTCTCCAGCGGGATGCCGCCGGGAGGCAGAACGATGCCGGTCCCGCCATTATTGGTGACAAAGCTTCCTGTTACCATGTCGCCGGGCAGGTGGTTCATGGTCACATATTCTCCATCTTCAAGGATCGATGCCCGCTCAATGACATTGCGAAGTTCGCGAACATTGCCGGACCATGGGTATGACATGAACACGCGCTCGACATCCGGCTGCAGGCCTTTGAGCCGCTTTCCGCGCCTTTTTTCATTTGCTTTCTCGATGTAATGCTTCGCCAGCAGTATCACATCGTCGCCGCGTTCCCGAAGCGGCGGAATGTCGACCTGAATGACCGAAAGCCGGTAATAAAGATCGAGCCTGAACTCACCTGTTTCACCGGACTTTTTCAGATCGCGATTTGAAGCGGCAATGATACGGACATCCATCGGGATATCTTTCAGGCCGCCAACGCGGCGAAACGTCTTGTCCTCCAGGACCCGCAGCAACTTTGCCTGAAGCGGCAGTTCAAGTTCGCCGATCTCATCGAGGAATATCGTGCCGCCTTGTGCCTGTTCGAAAAGGCCTTCTTTCCTTTGCTTGGCGTCAGTGAACGCACCTTTTTCATAGCCGAACAGCTCAGATTCGATAAGCGTTGCAGGCAGCGCCGCGCAGTTTATTGCCAGGTACGGGGCATTTGCCCGTTCGCTTGCAAAATGGATGGCGCGAGCGAACAGGTCCTTGCCGGTCCCTGTTTCGCCCTGGAGCAGTATCGACAATACGTCCGATTCGGCTACGCGCCTTGCAACTTCTATTGCACGTTTTAACTGGGCCGATTCGCCGATTATCCGCGAAAAGCCCGATCCTTTTGCCCGTTCATTTCTGGCGGCACTCACTTCACGCCGTAATGATCGCGTTTCGACCGAATTTCTGAGGGTTACGCGCAGCTCTTCAAGCTTTATTGGCTTTCCAATAAAATCATGGGCACCGCCGCGGAGGGCGGCAACCACGTTAGGAACATCGACGTTGCCAGTGACCATTATCGTTATCGTCTCCGGCCGCACCTCGCGAATGTGCGTCAGAACATCGAGGCCTGACCCGTCCGGAAGGTCAATGTCGAGCAAGGCAACAGATGGTTCGATCTCAGCAATCGCGGCCTCGGCCGTCGCAACACTGTCCGCCTCAAATGGTTCGTACGACCACGAGCGAAGCGCCTCGACAAGCGCGAGCCGGATGAACGAATCGTCATCGACTATCAGGACCTTTTGTTTTATCGACATTTGAGGACCGCCACGGGCGTTTGTCGGATTATAGCAACATTCTCGTACATTTTTCCCGTTGCCGTGAAAATTTTCGCGGTAGTCAGAAACTGAATTGCCGAACACCTGTAAAATCGGCGGTTTCACGACGCCGAATGTGGCATAAACCTTGCATCAGCACGTGGACAAGTCAGCGCGTTCTGTGGCCGGAACAATCGAGGTTCAAGAGAATGAAGGTACTGATTGCTTACGACGGATCAAAGGGTTCCGATGCTGCTCTGGACGACCTCGTGCGGGCTGGATTGCCGCGCGCGGGGGAGGCAGTGGTGGTGTCGGTAGCGGACGTTTGGCTGCCGCCGCCCAATGGATCGCGCTCACCTGAAGGCCCGCCGGAACCGGCTCTCGACCCCGCGACGGAACAGTGGATAAAAAAACAATGGGACCGTGGAAAGGCAAAATTGGCCGAGGCTGAAACTCTGGCAGAGCATGCCCGGAAGCGCGTCCAATTGGCCCTGCCCGGATGGAACGTTCGGTTGGCGGCGACCTATGGCTCGCCGGCGTGGGAAATAATTGAGACGGCAGATGAGTTCGATGTAGATCTTATCGTTGTCGGGTCGCAGGGACGCTCAGCGATCGGGCGGTTCGTTCTCGGCAGCATCTCGCAGAAGGTACTGACCGAAGCACGCTGCTCGGTCAGGATCGGCCGCGGAAAAATTGAAGTGGATGAGGCCCCGGTCCGACTGCTTGTTGGATTTGATGGATCACAAGGGTCGATCGCCGCCTTGAAAGCGGTGGCAGCCCGTTCATGGCCCAAGGGATCAGAGGTACGCGTTGTTTCGGCCGCCGAGGAGATGGTGCCTTCAGCCATTGGCCGCTTCATCCCACCAGTATCGGCCGCCGTTGCCGATATCAATACGTCGGAACGGGACTGGCTTGGTAACCGCGCCCGTGAAGAGCTCGTTGGCCTCGCTCCGGCGGGTATGCCAACGTCGTTTGAGGTTATTTCCGGCCATCCCAAGGAAGTTCTCATCGCTGAGGCCGCTCGCTGGAATGCTGATTGTATCTTTGTCGGAGCGAATAAATTTGGAAGCCGTGTCGAGCGCTTTCTTCTGGGAAGCACCTCGGCCGCCATCGCCGCCCGAGCCTCAACATCGGTCGAGGTCGTTCGGGTGAAGTAAATTATCCGCTGCGTCCAACAGCGGCCTGCAATAGATAATTTCCACGTAGTTTTTTGCCGATATCTTCTTCTTTCGCGAACCTAGTTTTCCTTGCCCGCTGCCTCTTTTAGTACAGGCCTTGTCGTGTTCGCAACCTTTGCAAATACTCCAAGAAGGATCAGCCATTTCTTATCGCGGAATTTCCAGATGTGGAGGCAATTTCCCTTCTCCATACCTTCACCGCTGTCAGCGTATGAGCACGGATTCCAGGTATAGGCCATGTCGCCGGTTTGAAACTGGGCAACGCGTTTTGGAAAATCGACCGCTGCGTATTTTTCTGTTTCGTCCTCGGCAAGGCCTCGGCCCACGATCGGCGGCAAACCATCGCGCAGCAAGATCACGTCTTCGGCGGCGAACATATCATATGCCTTCCCAAGCCCTGCTTTTGACATGCTCATTCTAAGAAAATTCATCGTCGCGTCGGTCGCCGACCAACCCTGCTTGTTGCTGTGGCCGCCGCGCGGTTTTGGAATGTGAAGGCGGTCTTCCGCCCGTTCAAGCACGGGATGCGAAACCTCTATATCAAGTATTGCCTTGTATCTTCCATTCACTTTGCTCCAGACCGTAGCGTATTCGCCGACGCGAATATCCTTCGGCCGGGCCTTTGGCGTGAATGTCCATTCGCCAAGCGTGTAAGCAAGAAGCCCATTGTTCG
>JADYZI010000136.1 GCA_020853255.1 Acidobacteriota bacterium | reverse complement strand
CTGTTGCCTTCCTCTTTTGAAAGTCCCATTTTCAGTACTCCTCATTTTTGGCCGACGGGATGGTTTGCGATCCGGTCGGCCGTCTTGATCGACGAAGCTTGCGGATCTTCCTTTAACTGCGGCGTGCCGACAGCCATGACGCTTGTGGCCGAATCAACTTCTATCCAGCATTGATGCGCGCCCAGAAGATCCGAAAACCAAATTTTGCCCGTCAGTTCGACCAGGGCTTCATTTCCGGCTACGCCGGTTGTTGTATGCAGTTTGAGATCGGCGTAGGAATAATCGCCATGCAGGCGTTCCATTTGACCAGGTCGATCTCCGATCTGTACCTGAATGCCGATCTTGTCGCCGCCAAAGCGCGATGACCTAAGCTCGAGCTCGCACTTGCTTCCGCGACAAGAGACCTTGTCAGGCAGCCAGAGATATCCTTTTACCGCGGCGGTCTTGCCGTCGCTTTCGCTGCCGCAAACGTTTTCGAATGCTATCGGTTCGATCATAATGTCAGTTTTTCTTATGCACGCCGCATCGAAAATGACCATAACCAGAAGAAGTCGTATAATTGTTTTCATCCCAAAGCCCCCCAAACTGCAGGCTCTCAGGCCCGGCCTCTGAACCTAAGTTTCTTACGTGATCAGGCTCCACCAGACGTGGTAATTCGTACTAAAAAATGTATTGAACACACCGGTATGAAGCGTACCCGTGCCATGAGGTTCTTCAGACGGGCCGAAATAGGCCGGCAATGGTCCGGAGGGATAGACGCCTTTGGCCGATATCCAAGCGTTGCGGAGAGTCATTGACCCGGCAAAGTCAATTGGATCCTTTCCCATGGACATCGCCCCTCCTCCGGTCATCTGCGAATACTGCATAAACCACAATTGTCTGTGTGCAGAAAGGAACATCCAGAACTTCTGCTTTTGGGGGGTACCGGTCCCGATGGTGTAAGAGTCATCTTCCTTACCCGTGAGGCTATTGATCCCAAGGAGCCACGTTCCCCAAAAGATCCCTCTGTCTACAATATTGTCCAAACCATAGGCCCGGATACACTGTTTTACGAGGGGTTCGATCGGGTAGCTGTTTCGCCGTGCGTCCAGATCGATCCGGCCGGCATTCTGAAGTGTGACGTGCAGCCATTTCTGCTGCTGCGGTTTGTCTGGATCGACCAGCTGCGCGATCTCAAGCTTGCATGTACGAAACATAGTGTTTTTCTCCAATGTGGATTCTTGTCTAGATGCAATGTTTTCAGGTGCTCCCCCGGGCTCGGGTTCACCCGGGCCGGGAACGCTGTCGTTCGCCGTATTTTGACCGCGGATCCTTTTCCGCCAGTGTTGTCAAGGCCCTATTCGCAAACCTCTATCGGGCGAACAAAAAGGTTGTTTCGCGAACCGCTTGGCGCTAGACTGAACGACACGTTCAAAAGGGCAAGCGGCAGGTTTTGTTAACGTCGAGGGTGATGCTATGCGAAACCGCTCACTTCGGTCTTTCAGAACTGTTGAATTTATTCTTCCGTGTCTCTTCCTTTTTCTTTTTCGACTGCATGTCTAAAGAAAGAAACGAGTTATATGAATTCGCGGGGTTCCGGCTTGACGTTCGGGAGCATACTCTTGAACACGCGGACAGCCGCGAAAGTATCCAACTGCCAGAAAAGGCATTTCAAACACTTTGCGTTCTCGTCCAAAA
Source organism: Acidobacteriota bacterium (assembly GCA_020853255.1). The sequence continues at coordinate 8,749 of JADYZI010000136.1, read as the reverse complement.
CAGCGGCCGTCTGATGAGCAAACAGGCGTTGCTTGACGCGATATGGCCTGATTCGTTTGTTGAGGAAAATAATCTCGACAAAGCGGTCCACGCGATCAGAAATGCGTTGGGAGAGAAGGCGGCCGGTGCGAAATTTATAGAAACAGTAAGAAAGCACGGGTACAGATTTGTCGCGGATGTGCGCGTGGCCGCACCCGCGAACGGCATGATCCCCTCGGCGGCAAAGCCTCCGCTGACCGAATCAGGGCAGCACGCGGTCGTCAGCCTGGCGGACTGGCAGAAGTTGACCGAGCGGCTGGAACCCGGCGCGGGGCCGCCGGCCGACGATAAAGAGATAGTTAAGACGCAAACCGCGGAACCGAAAGCCGAAGCGGCGAATGAATCTTTGCCGGGCAGGCGCAGGCCCGCGTACTTTTATGTCGGCGCCGCCGGAATACTGGCCGGGTCCGTTGCGCTCGGAGGGTGGTATGCGGCCGGCAATTGGATGCGGGCCGGGAATCCGGCAGATACATCCAATGCCGAACGTTCAGCCGAAACGGCCGAAGTGAATCGTGCCCGTTCACCGGCGTACGATCTTTATATTCGCGGCAAGGTAAAGGTTTCCAGCGAAAACCGCGATGACACTGAGGCGGCGATCAGTCTGCTCGAAGAGGCAGTCCGACTCGACCCGGACTTTGCCGAAGCCTATGCTCAACTGGCCCGCGGCTATAACACGTTGTCCTTTAAGTACAGCGGCGAGGCCGACAGGAAGCACTTTCACGAGAACGCCGAGGTCGCCATTGAAAAGGCACTGGCACTAGACCCGGACCTTGCCGAGGCGCATTTTGCACGCGGGCTGATCCTTTGGTCGAATACCGAGGGCTTTCCGCACGCGCAAGTAATAAGGTCTTACAAGCGCTCGGCGCAGCTCGAGCCAAACTGGGACGAGCCGTACCATCAGTTATCGCTGGTCTATTCGCACATTGGGTTGATGGACGAGGCACGTCAAAGCGTTCAAAAGGCGCTTGAGATAAACCCTAACAATACGCTCGCACGTTTTCGCGTAGGCGTTTACATGCAGTATGCGGGCAAGTTTGAAGACGCGCTTGCGGCGTTCAAGACGATCCCGCGGGATGAGACGCCGCTGCTGATGGATAGAAGCCTTGCGGAAACGCTTATCCAACTTGGCCGGCCGAGTGAGGCCGACATGATCGCGGACGACTATTTGCGGCGGTTCCCGCAGGACGAAGGCGGCGGCTTTGCCGGCGTGAAGGCCCTGCTTCTGGCAAAGGCGGGAAAGAATGATGAGGCGGAAGCAATGATCCGCCGGGCCAATGAGATCGGCCGCGGATATGGTCATTTTCATCACACCGCGTATAACATCGCATCGGCCTATGCCGCAATGAACAGGCCGGATGAGGCAGTTCAATGGTTAGAAAAGGCTGCGGATAGCGGGTTTCCGAACTATCCGTACTTTGAGCTCGATCCAAACCTGCAGAGCCTGAAAGCTCATCCCGGCTTTGTCAGGCTGATGGCAAAGCTCAAACGACAATGGGAACAATTCAAGGCGGAGGCCTAAGCCGCCGAAGATCGTTGCTCTTGCGAGGTCTTCGTGTCTTTGTTTCGCGGGTCTCGTGGTAAAGGAAAATCCCGATCACGAAATTCTCGAAACAAGAACACGAAAATGCACGAAAAGAGATCCTACAGCCGTGCGGGCAACTCCGTGGAAAAGGACCTATGACCTACTATCGTGCGGGCTTCTGCATTAGAATTCCCTTACTATCGTGCGGCTTCTGCATTGGAATTAATTTCCAGAATGAGATCGGGGCCGTAGGCTTTTGCCGGCGTTTGAAAACCGGGCAAGAAGTTTCCTGACAATACCTTTTCCGCGATCTTCAATGCGGCGAGAGCTGTTGTTGTATAGCCTTCCGGGCCCTGCTGCCGGGCTTCGACACGATTGCCGTCAGCATCGCGGGCTTCACCCCAGAGCAGGGTTTTTCCTCTTGCGCGTTCGTCATCGCCAGGACCGCCGGGCGGGATCTTCGACTGCAGTAATTTTTGGATGGGACCGGTCGCGAGCAGCCACCCCAGATAGCGACTGAGTTTCATCAACTTAAGAGCACTTTTGGAGACGACGGTATAGACCTCGATATTCGGAATGCCGGTCGAATAATAGGCGGTCGAAACATCGCCCCACGGTATAGTGACAGCTGTTTTTATCACACCGCTGCCAAAATCGACCTTGCGTGTTCTCCATGCCGGCGGCACCGGTGTGATCTTCCCGCCTTTTCTGACCGCACCGCCTTTGCCGACATTCATTGCCATCGTTGCCTGTGTGCCATGCGAAATGCGCCCAATGCCGTAAAACGCAAGGGTGAGGTGCGTTGCCGAAGGCAGTCGCTCTTTTAGATGAAGAGCAAGGCAATCTGACGGGACAACATCGAACCCTACGCCCGGCATGATCATTATCCCGGCTTCCTTTGCCCTTGCGTCAAGCGCCGCACAGGCCTCGAACACGGCGATCTCGCCAGTGATGTCCGTGTAATGTTTCCCGTTCCGCAAACACGCTTCGACCATCGGCTGCGATGTTATCGAGAAAGGCCCGGCGCAGTGCAGCACCATCGAAACTTCCTGCAATGCGGCATCAACCTTTTCCCTTTCATCAAGCGCGAAGACTCGATATTCAAGCCCATGTTTCTCAGCAAGCTTCGCTATCGCCGCTTCGTTCCGCCCGGCAATGACCGGCCGCATCCCACGCTCAACCGCATACCGCGTGATCAGTTCACCGGTGTAACCGTTCGCTCCGTAAATTAAAAAATTGGATCGCATTGTTTTGCACGAATCGGCGACCAAAATAGTCCCGTCTCCCTCTCCTTCCAATTGAGCAATTACCCAATTGACAATTAACAATTAGAAGTTGGGTGAGCATCGAAAAGCGACCCGCGCTTGCTCTGGCTTTTTTCGAGCTGCTCTAAGAATTCTTTCCGCCCGATCTCCTTTGCGCCGAGAGCCTCCATGTGCGGGGTCATTACCTGGATGTCGAGCCAGTCGGAGCCGCGGGATCGAAGGTGGTCGATCAAGAACAGCAGCGCGAGTTTGGAGGCGTTCGGTTCGATATAAAACATCGATTCTCCGCAAAAAACGCCGCCGGCATCGACACCGTAGAGGCCGCCGACGAGCGTGTCGCCGTCCCATGCCTCGACGCTGTGGGCCATTCCGTTTTTGTGCAGCTCGGTATAGACGCGTTGGAAATCTTTGGTTATCCACGTGCCGCCCTGTTCGGGGCGTTTGGCGGCGGCACAGGCTCGCATAACTGATCCGAAATCACGGTCGATCGTAAATTGGAACGGCTGCCGCCGGCGCACTTTTGCAAGGCTTCGCGGTATGTGCAGATCGTCGAATTCCAGTACCGCTCGCCGCTCGGGGCAGTACCATGGCAGCGGGATGCCGCGCATATACCACGGAAAGATGCCCTTGCGATAGGCTTCTGTCACGGTCTCAACGGTCAGCGGCGTTCCAAAAGTTACCACGTCCGACGCCTGATAGTAGTACTCACCGACCAGGGCCCAATCAGGAAACGCATAGGTCCGCGGGTCGGGAAAGTATGACTGCTCAAATTGCGGGAACAATTTTCTGCTCACGGTGTGTAAACACGATAACAGAGGACGCTATAGATGAAAACAAAAGAAATACTCGTTGAAAGTTTCAAGAGTCCGTTTGCCAATTTGCTCGCCATCGGGAACCTTGCGATGTTTGGGATAGTTGGATCATTTCAGTTGATGCGCGCCCACAGTTCCTTTGCGGAGTTGGCTCATGATCTCAACGCGCCTGCCATTGCCGTATCGATCCTGCTAACGGGTTCGTACAAGATGACGATGTTGATCCCGCCTCTGATTTATTGCCAATGGATCATTATCGGTGCCTTTGCCAGATTCGTCGGTTTGCACGGGCAATCGCGAAACGATCAATAGAATCGTTTTTCGTCCTCCGCGGACCTTTGCGTGATACCAATATTTAGTTTCACGCAAAGCCCGCCAAGGACGCAAAGGGAAGACCAGATCAGCCAGGTGAGGATCAAACAGTTTTCAGCTTCCATTTACCGCGTTTGAACAGCAGGGCGGCACACACCGCCATCAGCGAAAACGCGAGCGTTATCGACCAGAAAATCCCATTCGGGCCCATGCCGTAGTGATTCGCAAGAATGTAGGCAAGCGGTATTTCGAGCAGCCAGAAGAGCACCAGATTAAGGTACGTCGGCGTCCATGTATCGCCCGCCCCGTTGAACGCGCTTTCCATTACAATGGCCAGGCCGTAGAACGCGTAGCCGTAGCCAACAATGCGCAGACATTCGCGGCCGATCGCCGCGACCTCAGGATCGGCCGTGAAAATGCTGATCACAAGGCCTGAGAAGGTCACGAAAAATAATCCGGCCAGGCCGAGCAGGCCGGCGTTCAGGCCGCTGGCGATCCAGACGGAACGCTCTGCCCGTTCGGGTTTTCCCGCACCGAGGTTCTGGCCGACCAATGTGGCGGCCGCATTCGCCAGTCCGACGGCCGGCAGCAGGACGAAAATGATCACACGCAACCCGATCTGATAACCGGCGAGAGCCATCGTTCCGAAAACGGCCATGATCGTGACCAGAACGCTCCAACTTGCGGTACTGACAAGAAACTGGAGAACCGCCGTGCCCGAGAGTCGAACGAGACTGACCAGGAGCTTTGGATCGAACGCCCAATGTTCGCGATGCACGTGGAGCCTGCCGTTCGAGCGGCCGAACAGCGTCCATGCGGCATAGATCACGCCTGTACCTCGACCGCACACTGTCGCAACGGCCGCACCTGTTACGCCTAACTCCGGAAACGGCCCAATGCCGAAGATGAACATCGGGCAGAACAGGATGTTTAGCCCGTTGGCGATCATCAGTACGCGCAATGCTATGGCCGCATCACCGGCTCCGCGGAAGATACCGTTTAGCAGGAACAGAAAAACGATGACGCCGTTCGTGCCGAGCATGATCTGCATGAACGGCACGCCCATCTCGATAACGTGTGGTTCCGCGCCAAGAAGATGAAGTATGCGGGGAGCAAAGATGACGCCCGCGGCTCCCATCAACACGGAAACTATCACGCCGAGATAGACCGCGTGCGTTGCCGTGCGCGCGGCTCCGTCCATGTCCTTTTCACCAACGCGGCGTGCGACCGTGGCTGTCGCGCCGATGCTAAGGCCGACGCCGACCGCGTAGATAAGCGCGAGGATCGATTCGGTCAAACCAACCACAGCGACCGATTCGGCCCCGAGTTTTGCCACGAAGAACGTATCGACGATGGCAAACATCGATTCCATCGACATCTCAAGGATCATCGGGATGGCAAGAATGATCAACGCCGCGAAGATCGAGCCTTTTGTAAAATCTCGCGAAGTGCCGACCAGGGCTTCGCGCAGCACTGACGAAAATGAATTGTTTTCCGTCACAACGGACGGAGTTTGCCCCTCGAAAGACATTTATAAACCTCAAACAAAAATAGTAAAGACTGGCGCGGGATGCACCAAGGGCTGTTCGCCGGCCGCCCAGGTGCGGCTGCCGGTTGCGAACACGAAAGGGCGGTGTTTTTAGACAAGTTCCTTACGCATGATCAGGAAACCTTATCACAAAACTTTCAAGCGCGTGAAGCGCGTGCGTTCTTTTTTTGCGCGGTTGCTGGCCGCGATCGGCCGCAAGTTCAGCAAATCCTGAGGAAATCCTTGTCTTAACTTTGTAAATGGACGTATTCTACCGCTGACGGTGATCATTTGTATCCGGGGTGGTGGTTCAGATCGATCAGGGCCAGAAATGGCAACAAAATTATTTAAGGCCAGGGCCGGTCACCACGGCCTAAGAAAATTGAGATGAAAAAGATATTTCTACTCGCGGTTCACAGCCTTTTGTTCACCCCGCTGCTGTTCGCGCAAACCGGGACATTCGATATTGCAACGTTTGTCCCGCCCGCGGGTTGGCAACGCCAGGAAGCGAATGGAAGCCTTAGTTTCCATACATCAAAGACCGTCGGCGGCCTCACCAGCCTTTGTCACATCAGTTTGTATCCGAGCGGCCCGAGTTCGGGCAGTGTTAGCGAAGATTTTAAACGAGCCTGGAACAATCTCGTTACCATACCGGCAAGATCATCCGTGCAGCCGGTGACAGAACCGGCAAGGTCGGACGGCGGATGGCAGGTGATGACGGGCACCGCGAATGTCACACAGTCGGGTGTCACCTATACAGGAATGCTTGTTACGGCAACGGGCTTCGGAAAGACCATGAGTTTCATGGTGAAGATGATCGGTAATGATCAGGTTGGCGCGGTCGCAAAATTCTTTGATGATCTCAAGCTGGATGCCCGTGCGCCGTCCGCCTCACCGGGCGGCGGTGGAATGGGTGCGGCCACTCAGGCCGGCGCGGCCAGCCTGCGGGATCACGAGTTTACCGCGCCGCCGGGATGGCAGATCCGGAACAACGCGGACCACGTGCGTATTCAGAGCCCGGAGTCAGGATGCTTGATCCTGATATTTGCTCCGCAGGGTTCTTCCGGCGATCTGGAGAAGGATGCTAGAGCCGTTTTCGCAACCATGTATCCGGGCTGGCAATTTCAGAAAGCTGGATGGGCGCAGTACACGCTGTCAAAGGGATATACGCCGCAAGGCCTTGAGTACTTCATGATGGAAGCGCTCATGGGCAAACTCGCGGCGGACGGGTCACGCTACGACGGTTTTGAGGAAGGCGCGGCCCTTGTCATCAAAGCAGGGGCACAATCTGTTATCATCTCTGTCCGCCACAACAGCAGCCTGATGGAACATGCGAATTGCTATAAAAAATACGAATATTGGAGCCGGTTCTTTAACACGTTCGCGGTGAGAAACGCTCCGATCCCAAGAAGTACGGAACAAGATGCCGTGAAGCGGATCATCGGCGGATGGTCAATGACCGAAAGCGGCGGGACCGGCGAATATATCTTTGCGGCAAACGGAAATTATGCCTTTGTCGGAGCACTGGGCACGTCGTACACGACCAAAGATCTCAATTACGAATATCTTCACACTACAACCTACGCATTTCAGGGCGACGGAAGCTACTCGATCGCAGGCAGCCAGCTAACTTTGAAAAAACGCGGCCGTCCGGCGGAAATCGCGCGTTTCCGGTTCGACCAGGTGAACCACGGCGGCACCGGATGGAAAGACCGCATATATCTGTTAAGACGCGACAGTGTGGGCGAATCAGAAGCTAGCTACGAAAAGAGCGGCCGGTGACCAGTAGGCGCGGTACCTTGGGCGCCGGGTATGCGGCGGGTTACAATTTGGGGTGTTGAGGAAAAAACTATGTTGAGATGCATCCGCGGTAGTACCATTTGATAAGTCAACCGTGAAGAGTTTTACCGAATCATTGCCCCATACCGGCGAAGGAATAGTGATCGACATCGGGACGGGGGACGGTCGCTTTGTGTCCGCTGCGGCGAAGGCAAACCCGAACAAGTTCTTTATCGGGGTGGACGCGAATGTGCGGCCGCTCGAGAAACCGTCGATGAAGGCGACGAGGAAACCGGCAAAGGGCGGCCTGCCGAACGCAATGTTCGTTCAAGCGGCGGTCGAGGACCTGCCTGATGAGTTTGACGGTGTCGCCGACGAGATCCATATTCATTTTCCGTGGGGCAGTTTGCTGAAGGCGGTCGCAACAGGCGATGAAGCCGTGTTGCGTTCACTGCACCGCATCGCGGCTCCTGGTTGCCTGCTCGAGGTCATCATCGGCATCGATCCGGTCCGCGACCGAACCGAGCTCGATCGGCTCGATATGCCCGAATTGACCAGCGTGGTAATGCATTCCTATCTGATCCCAAAATATATCTCGGCCGGATTCGAATTTGTGGAGACAAAACAACTTGGCCCGGACCAATGGGTAACGCTCGAGACTTCCTGGGCACGTAAACTTCAAGGCGGGGCAGGGCGGACGGTGACCTTGCTTCTTTTCAAAGCATCAGGTTAAGCCCATCTTGCAACTAACTGCTTTCGGCTGTCACAATAGGCGGTTGGGGTTATGAAGATAGCGGTTGCAATGAGCGGCGGGGTCGATAGTTCGGCGGCGGCCGCGTTATTAAAGGAGCAGGGGCACGAGCTTGTCGGCTTTACGATGCAGTTGTGGAATCAGCGGCGGGGTATAAGTGTCGATGAGAACGGCGAGCCGCTGCCTAGCCGATGCTGCTCGCTTGATGATGTTTACGACGCCCGCCGCGTAGCTGATTCGCTCGGCTTTCCGTTCTATGTACTTAATCTTGAAAAGGATTTTGAACGCGACGTTGTCGAACCTTTTGTCCAAAGCTATTTAAGTGGTGAAACGCCGATCCCGTGCGTCGCCTGCAATTCGCGATTGAAATTTGCCTCGCTTGACCGAATGGCGGTCAGCTTAGGGTGCGATAAGGTTGCGACCGGCCATTACGCCCGGGTGGAGTATCACGAATCGGTAAACCGCTATCGGCTTTTCCGCGGCCGCAACCACTGGAAGGACCAGAGCTATTTCCTTTGGGAACTGACGCAGGACCAGCTTTCACGCGCCTATTTTCCGCTTGGCGAAATGCTCAAGAGCGAGGTGCGCGATATTGCCCGCGAAGCAAATCTATCTACGGCTGAGAAACAGGAATCACAAGAGATCTGCTTTGTGCCGGACGGGAAGTATTCGGAATTCATCGACCGGTATCTTGATCACGAAAACCGGTTGGACGAAATGCCCGCGGCGGGCGAGATAGTG
>JADYZI010000135.1 GCA_020853255.1 Acidobacteriota bacterium | reverse complement strand
TTCGGCAAAAAAACGCGCATTCGTGGGTTGAGGTTTATTTTCCCGGAGAGAACGCGTGGGTAACTTTCGATCCGACACCATTTGCGGGCCAGCCAACCGGCGGAACAACCGTCGGCCTGACCGCGAAGTTCAACAAATATCTCGAAGCTCTTGAAACATTCTGGATACAATATTTTGTTGCCTACGATAATCAGGAGCAGCGTTCGCTGTTCACATCGGTGCGGCGGGGAGTTGCTGACTACCAGTCGAAAACATCCGGCTGGCTTGACAGAATTTCGGTGGAGCTTTCAGCATGGTGGGCCGACGTTCGCGGTGACGGCGGTGTCGATAGGAGCCTTGCGGCCGTTGGCCGTGCCGCGGCCTACGCCGGCGCTGTGGCCGTCGCCATTCTGATGTTTGTATGGCTGTATCGGCGTGTAGTAAAATCAAGGTTTCTGCGAAGGATACGGCAGGTGTTTTTTGGTCGAAAAGACGCATCGGTCATTGTGTTTTACGAGCGCATGATCAGGATTCTCGAAGAGAAAGGCTTTATTCGTGATCCCGGACAAACACCGCTTGAATTCGCTTTTGCCGTTGGAAAGCCCGAGGCGGTCATTCTCATCGAGAAATACAATTATATTCGATTCGGCGGAGGAAAGGTTACGTATGAGGAGCAAGCCGAGATCGAGGATTTGATAAGGAGTCTGCAAGTATGAGTCGCTATAAGATAGATCTTCAGCCAATTTTTTGCAGGACCCTTCCGTTCGTCGTTTTTCCCATTCTAATCTTAGCGATGCTTGGCTGCAGCGGTTTGAACAGATCCGTGCCGTCGGGCAACGGGTCATCTTCCGGGACCAACACATCTGGCGGCAATGGCTCAGGCACGTCCGCGGTGGTCTCGGGCCTGTGCGAGAATCCGTATTATCCGGTCGGGCCGAACCTGTCGAAGACGTATCGTGTTTCCTCCGCTCGTCCTGCCGCGAGTGACCGAGAATACACGGAGCGTTTTTCAAATATTACGGGCGACGCGTTTACGGTTGATACCGATTTTGGCGCGGTCAAAGCGCACATTAATTGGAAGTGCACTAAGGATGGGCTGCTTGCCACGCAATACAATAATTCCCTTGAGATGACCAAGTCCGGGGCATCAGCGAGTATCGAGACTCTGGAGAGCAGCGGTACGACCCTGCCGCCGGAAGATCGTTGGCGGCCGGGCGAGAAATGGCATGCCGAATACACGGTGGCTGAAAACCTGAAAGGGCCGGGCGGGAAGGAAATGGGGCGTGGTGATGGCACTGTTAAACAGGATGGCGAGATCGTCGGCCCCGACCAGGTGACGGTGGCCGCCGGAACGTTTGACGCGATCAAAACTCAAATGAAAACGGAGATCGAGATCAGGCTAAATGTTAGAGGAGTTTCCGTACCGATGAAGGTTCCAATGCAAACGACAGCATGGTTTGCGAAAGGAACGGGAATGGTGAGATCCGAGACAACGACTGAGTCCATCGGGACTGCGACCTCTGAACTCGTGTCGATAAACAGGTAGAAACCAAGTGAAGAAAGTTGGATTTGTCAGTCTTGGCTGCCCTAAGAATCTTGTTGATTCTGAAGTGATGATGGGCACGCTTGAGCAGGCTGGCTGGGAAATTACAAATAGCGCCGATGATGCCGATACGGTTGTTGTGAACACGTGCGGGTTTATCGAATCGGCGAAGCAGGAATCGATCGACGCGATCCTTGAGGCGACCGGCCTTAAGGCTGAGGGAAAGGCGAAACGGGTTGTTGTTGCCGGGTGTTTGGTCGAGCGATATCGCGGCGATCTGATGAAAGAGTTGCCCGAAGTGGACGCATTTATTGGGACGAATGAAGTAACGCGGATACTCGAAGCGGCGGATGAAACGAATAAGTTTCGAGAGCTGCCCCTGCTGCCGATCGGGAACAAGACGGCGACCTATCTCTATGATTTTGACACGCCGCGGCACAGGGCGACCGATTCGCACACGGCGTTCATAAAGATCGCCGAAGGCTGTGACCGCCCGTGTGCGTTTTGCTCGATACCGTCAATGCGGGGATCGTTCCGTTCACGAAGGTTTGGCTCGATCATTGAAGAAGCACGAAATTTGGCGAAGCAAGGAGTAAAAGAGGTAGTACTCATCGCACAGGATTCGTCGCGGTATGGTGAAGACCTTGGCGAGGTGGATGCGCTGGCGGCCTTGATCCGAGCACTCGGCGAGATCGAGGAACTTGAATGGGTTCGCGTGATGTACGCCTATCCGACACACATTTCGGACGCGTTCCTCGCCGCGATCGCCGAAACGCCAAAGGCCGTCAAATATCTTGATATGCCGCTGCAGCATGCTTCGCGAAGCGTTTTGAAATTAATGAAACGTGGCGGCACGCGCGAATCTTTGGAAAAGCTTATTAAGCGCGTGAGGGAAAAGATTCCCGGCATCACTATCCGCACAACGTTTATCACCGGCTTTCCCGGCGAGACGGATGAAGATTTTGAAGAGTTGATGGCGTTCGTTCGAAATTGCCGTTTTGATAACGTCGGTGTGTTCACATACTCCGACGAAGAGGGCACGCCGGCCTATCTGCTGCCGGACAAGGTCGATGCGAAGACGGCAAAGCAACGCCGCCGCCGGTTGATGAAAGAACAGGCAAAGATCAGCAAAAGCCTGAACAAGGCAAAGATCGGCAAGACGTACAAAGTACTGTTCGAAGGCCTGTCGCGCGAATCCGACCTTCTGTTCCAGGGCCGCCTCGAAGGCCAGGCACAGGAGATAGACGGCTACATCCTGATCAACGATATCCCCGAAGATCTCGATCCAAAGATCGGCGCTATCTACAACGTCCGCATAACCGAAGCCCACGAATACGATCTTGTCGGTGCGATCGTCTAGGATCGGCCGCGCGCCTTTTTGCGATTCTCGTGCACCAGTTTCGTGAATTTCGCGTCCGCGATTCGTGGGTTTCGTGATACTCGCCTCGTCCTCAAGAAGAACTCGCGCGCGCTTCCGCATTGCTTTCAACTAATCTTCGGGCCGCATCATCCCGAAGCGGTCGTCGAGAAACGGCGGCGAGACGTTGATGGCGAAATTTGGGTAGCAGTGGACATTGAATATCGCGGATGCAAGGTCGAGTGAGCAGTAAGCCGCTCCTTTGGCTCCGGCTGTGTCCCTGATACGTGCGTCGATGAAATGCGCGAGCTGATGAATGACGATGGCGGCCCTGCATTTTGGGCCGAGGCTCGGAAAATCGGCGGTGAACGCGATCGAACTAACCGCGTAGGTGTAGGCGGGAACCTTGAATTCCGAGCCGAAATATCCGCGTGTATTTTTTGCCGCTGTCTCGCTGTCAACGTAGGCGAAGATGGAATCGCTCATTGACAGCGCGCGGCTGATCGACTGAAAATTCCGTTCGATCATCTGGATAGCATCGGATTCCGAAAGGCCTGAGCGTCTGCGATCGGTATGGAAATGCGTGCGTGCCGCAGCGAGGGCGATCTGTTCAAGATTTACGGGTTCTCGGCCGGCACCGAGAACGCGGCGGGCAAGGGCCAGCATCCTTGCGCCGTTCGCGATCCAGGCCGCGGCAAGCGGCTTTGCGTCGTCAACCGCAGCTCGCCGCAATTCGATATCGGCGGCCATACTTTCCGGCACAATCTCCGGTATTTCTGGCACCGGCTCGGGCGATCCTTTGTCTGAGATAGGCAGATTCATCTTTCGACAAAAAAATGTTTTGAGGGCAGCGGGCCGCTTCAGCGCTCACGCTTACGGGATGCGGGCCCGCTATCATTCTGTTTCGCGCTCACTCGACGCGGTCGTAAACCGCATTGGCGATTGAAACTGTCTATCGACCGATCGAACGCGCTCCACATACGGATCATTGCTGAATAGTCAGTCAAAATTCCGTCATCATAACGTTCGGAAGATTCTGTGCGTGCGATGCAGATGTTCATGTCCTTCTCCTCATTATGAACGATTCGATAAACGCTCAATGAAACAAAGACGATGAGCCGCGGCGGGATTTGCGAACCGTCAGTTCGAGACACTATCGCCTCAAGGGGCAGACTCGGTGCTCTCGAATCAAGTCGAACAAAGAAAGCCAAAAAAAGAGGATGTCTGAAAACATTGACCTACTCCAGAGTAGAAGCAATGTGAACGCGGATCAGGCGAATCGAGCGGATCGATCCGTAAAGATCCGCTCAATTCCGCTTGATCCGCGTTCAAAAATACGTTGCTGCCTCAGACTTTTAGTCTTTTCAGACACCCTCTTGCTTTACTCCGATCTCACGCTATTTAGGATTGATGGTCAGGAACACGACATTTCCGCCGCGTGATACCAAAAGGAGGATCGGTTTGTCGCCCGCGGTGTTGAGCGCCGACTGGACGTCGTCCACACTTTTGACCGGTTTGCGGTTGATCTCCATTATCACATCACCACGGTTGATACCAGCTTCGGCTGCCGCTCCCGATGGGTCAACTTCGGTCACGACGAGGCCTTCGGTGCCCGCTGGCAGATTGAGCTGGCGGGCGGCGTCGGCCGTAATCGGCTGCAGGCTAAGGCCAAGCTTGCCGGTTGCCCCCGAGCCATCATTGT
>JADYZI010000134.1 GCA_020853255.1 Acidobacteriota bacterium | reverse complement strand
TCACGAACGAACTGATCGACCGGATCAGAGAAGAAGAAGGTATCTGATCAAGTGCGGGCACTGCTGGATATAAACGTCATTCTTGCTCTGATCGATTTTGACCATGTATTTCATGTGCAGGCCCACGGGTGGTGGGGCACGGAAAAAAAGTACGGGTGGGCTAGTTGCCCTTTGACGGAGAATGGTGTTGTGCGCATTATGTCCCAGCCCGGCTATGCGGCTCCTGACCACTACTCGGCGGCGAATGTGATCACATGGCTCAACGAGTTTGCAAGCGCTACCGATCACGAGTTCTGGCCCGACGACATTTCACTTCTGGACCCGAATCGATTTGACCCGAAAGCGATTCTCGGGCCGAAGCAATTGACTGATATCTATCTGCTCGGCCTTGCCGCATCGAAAGGCGGCAGGCTGGTTACATTTGATCGAAAGATCTCGCCCGCCACGATTCCTGGGGCCTCGGAAAACAACCTTCATGTGATCGCGTAAGGAGTTTTCTTCTCCGCGTTCTCTGCGGCTTTGCGGGAAATTCATTGTTCCCGTAAGTACAGGTCAAGGCCCTGATGCCGCTTCGGTCAATATTTGGGTACCGACCGATCAACATTATCCGACCACGCGCCGATGCCGCCTTTCAGATTGATCAGCCTTCCCTCGAATCCGGCATCCTTCAAATAGCCGATAGCCTTGGCGCTTCGGACGCCGCCTTTGCATTGGATAATGGCCGTTTTGCCTTTTTCGATCTCGCAGATACGGTTAACTATCTCACCGAGCGGGATCAACTTTGCGCCTGGTATTCGCGCGATCTCAAACTCGTGCGGTTCGCGGACGTCTATCAGCTGAAAATCTTCCTCACGGTCAAATAGTGTTTTCAACTCGGTCGCGGTAATTTCTTCGAACGCCGGCTTTTCTTCGACCGGTGTCCTGAGGCCGCAGAATTCTTCGTAATCTATCAGCTCTTTTATGGTCGGGTTATCACCGCACAGCGGGCAGCTCGGATCTTTTCGCAGCTTAAGTTGGCGAAACGTCATCTTCCATGCGTCAAACAACAGCAGCCGATTGAGCAAAATTCCTTCGGCGCCCAGAATGACCTTTATTACCTCATTCGCCTGGATCGTGCCGACAATGCCCGGAAGAACGCCAAGCACTCCGCCTTCAGCGCATGACGGAACAAGCCCTGGCGGCGGCGGTTCAGGATAGAGGCAGCGGTAACACGCACCTTTCTCCGCCCAGAACACGCTCGCCTGGCCCTCAAAACGAAAGATCGAACCGTAAACATTTGGCTTGCCGGCCAGCACGCTGGCATCGTTGACCAAATAACGCGTCGGAAAATTGTCGGTCCCGTCAACGATCACATCGAATTCGCGGAACAACTCCAGTGCGTTCTCGCTGGTCAACCGCGTGTTGAACGACTCGACGTTCGTGTTTGGATTTATATCCAGCAAACGCTCTTTCGCCGAATCGTTCTTTAAGCGCCCAACGTCTTTCGTGCCGTGAATTATTTGCCGCTGAAGGTTCGATTCATCAACGACGTCGAAATCAACAATGCCGATCGTTCCAACACCCGCCGCCGCCAAATAGAGCCCAAGCGGCGAGCCCAAACCGCCCGTGCCAATGGTCAAAACCCGAGCGGCCTTGAGCTTTTTTTGCCCCTCAAGCCCAACCTCCGGCAGGATCAGATGCCGCGAATATCGAGCGATCTCGTCGTTCGACAAGGCCGGAACGCGAACTTCAGTTCGCAAGTCCGTGCGGACCGAAGTCCGCGTTCCGACAATACTGCCGCCGGCTATGGACGGCACGATCATTATCGTCTCGCCGTCTTTCACCTGCGTGTTCGGCCCGTCCAAATGACGAATGTCCTCGTCGCCTACATAGACATTGATAAAATTGCGGAGCTTGTCCTGCTCATTGAACAGATGCTTGCGAAGCTCGGCATGCTCGGTGGTCAGCTCAAGCAATGCATCACCGGCGGTCGAGGCCTGGACCTCGATCTCAGAACTACCGCCGGCAAACTGCCTGAGCGGGGTAGGGATTATAACTGTAACTGCCATAATGTTTACGGAACGCCAGCGTCCCGCTGGCGTGTTTCAATACACAAAAAGGTCAGGCCGCCTCGCCGGCGGGACGCCGGCGTTCCAATTGCTCCTCATTAAATTTCGATCGGTCAGTCTCCATTTCCCATGACCTGATATCAACAACTGTTCCCTCGATAACCGACGCGATGACGTACGACCAGACCGGCAGCGCATGATCGAGGTCATATTGCGACGGCACTGCCTTATCGTCCGGATGCGAATGGTAATATCCAACAACGTCGAGATTCTTTTCCCGCGCATATCGCTCTGCACGAAGAACGTCCTTTGGCAAGATCAGAATACGATCATGCCGCGCATCTTCTTCACGGGCATTCTCGAGCGGAAAGGTTTCGATCACAGTTTTCCTTTCATCAGAAAACTTTCCGATCAGCATTCCGCCGCATTCATGCGGATAATCGCGCTCGGCGTGGGCTGTAATAGCTGCAATTGTTTGTTCGTTCAAGACGATCATCGTTTTTTTGCCGCGGGTCCTCGCGGATTACGCAAATCGGATCTCTATTCTCAGACCGTTGCCGCTTTTGCCTCTTCGATCAGCGTTATCTGCGAAAATCCGCGGCTAAACTCTTCCCCATCTCTCAACGCCTGCTCAATATCCGCAACAATATCGTTCACGTCCTCGATACCGACAGAAACGCGTATCAGGCCTTCCGTTATTCCGATCGCGGCGCGTTTTGCCGGCGAGAGTTCGCGGTGCGTCGC
>JADYZI010000133.1 GCA_020853255.1 Acidobacteriota bacterium | reverse complement strand
CGAATCCCGGCACAAGCCGATACATCGAAGCGATCTTGTGCGCCCGATACATCGGATAGCCCGCAAAAAGTTCGTCGCCGCCATCGCCGCCAAGAGCGACAGTTACATACTTTCGCACAAAACGCGCCAGCAGGAACGTCGGTATCAAAGAGCCGTCGGAGAGCGGTTCATCGAGCCATTCGCCAATATCCTCGATCAGGTCGCCGGCCGTCGTCGCCGAAAGTTTATCCTCGTAATGCTCGGTGTCGAGGTGCTTTGCAACGAGGCGTGCATAACGCGATTCGTCAAAAGAGTCCTCTTCAAAGCCGATCGAGAACGTCTTTACGCGTTCGGTCGCATGCTGCACGGCAAAGGCCGCAATGCTTGATGAATCGATGCCGCCCGAAAGTAAAATGCCGAGCGGAACATCTGAAACGAGTCGCATCCTGACCGAATCCGACAGCAGTTCCCTAAGCTCCTCAGCCTTTTCGGCAAGCGTCTCAACCTTGCCGTCCTTCGCCACGTGATCTTTGACATCCCAATACCGATGCGTCCTTATCTCGCCGTTCTCGACCGTCAAGATATGCGCCGCCGGCAGCTTGTAAATTCCCTTATAGATCGAGAGCGGTGCAGGTACGTAATCGAACGAGAGGTAATGCCGAAGAGCGTCCAGATCGAGTTCGGTGGTAACCGACGGATGCGCGGTCAGAGCCTTTAATTCCGAAGCCCAAATGAGTTTGCCGTCAAAGATGCCGTAATAGAGCGGCTTTTCGCCAAAGCGATCGCGTGCGAGGATCAGCCTCTTTCGAGCAAGGTCCCAGAGCGAGAACGCGTACATCCCGTTGACGTGATCGATAAATGCGTCGCCGTATTTTTTGTATAGATGGGGCAGTATCTCGGTGTCCGTCTTTGTGACGAACATTATGCGGTCTTTCTCAAGCTCGGCCCGCACTTCGCGGTAGTTGTAAAGCTCGCCGTTCATCATCACGACGACCGTGCCGTCTTCGCTGAATACCGGCTGATCGCCCGTCTTCAGGTCGATGATCGACAGCCGACGCATTCCCAATGCGACCGTGTCATCCCACCACAGGCCTTCGCTGTCAGGCCCGCGATGAACGATCCGCTCACACATCGAGTGCAGCACGCCATCCACGTCGCCGAGATCCGGTTTAGTTGTATCTAGGTTGATCCAACCTGCAATTCCACACATTCAAGTAATCTAAATTCTTCTAGATATTAGAGCTAAAGGCCATATTTTGCTGGGGTTTTGGGCTTCGAGGTCTAATAACGTTCTAATATTGTCTAAACTTTATCTGATCACTTATTAGACAAGATCCATTTTGGTTCATTATCCGACCCGGTATTCGCTATGGCCTTTTTCCTTCTCAACTCTTGAATAAGATTGCTGATCTTGTTCCTTTTCTGCTTTTCCGTCATCCAGGCCGGCAATACATCCCAAAGCAATCGGTCTATATCCTGACGATGCACGTCTCCGTGCTGTTTAATACAGTTAGTGATCAGTTCAAAATATTTGATTTTTTCAAGTCCTGCAGCTTTTGTATATTCAGCCTTTTGATCTGTTTCCCGGGCAAGTTTCACCGAGATCATATAATTGGGTCGCTTTCCTTCAATAAGACCCTTATTCCTCAGGTGCTTTGCATCTTCAAGTGCTAAAGATTTTCCCTTTTGAACCTTATCCAGCATCATGATGTCCTCAAGTGAAAGAGATTGATCACGGGCAAGAATGGCTGCATATTCCATATCAAGCACCTTGCCTATGATCGTGACCTTTACCCGATTTTTTGAAAGGTCGTATTCGGGCAGCGGAAAAAATCTTTGTCGTTGAAAGGCAAACATCTTCTTGATTCCGCTTCCGATCGTATCAACCATATTGAGATTGACCATCGCAGTTGCTAAGAATTTGTTCCGATATTTTTCCTCAGGAGCGTTATCTTGAATTACCCGTTCAACTGACCCCGGAATGAACGATCCAAGATTCGAAAAGACTAAACGATCCTCTTCCTCAACCACATTGATCCGACCACCTAAAGCGTAATCCTGATGCGCGATGCAATTGTTTAGAGCTTCTCGGATCGTGTAAGGTTCATAACGATCTACCTCATCAGGAAATAAGGTTCCCTCTTTGATATATCGGTATCTCAGATTACGAATTTTGTTATAAATTACATCAACAGCGAGAATGAATGGGCAACATTCTATTTGATAATCAACTTCTGCTAAAGAAGAATCTTTCAAGATCCAGCGGATCTTAGCTTCAGAAGGATTGAGAAAATATTCTGATTCGGCCTTCCCCAATAGCAAAATGGCGGTGCGTGTAACTTTGCCCTTGATGGTTATTTTCGCTTTGTTCAGGAATGTAACATCATCCCAGGATTCAAGCTCTGCTTGTTTTTGAGGAAATTTAAGTGAATAGTTCTTTCTCGCGAGTGCTATTGCGTCCGGATCCAGATCAGCAATAGTCGCACCCTCACAAATGACGGCACTCCAATCGAACTCGATTCCTTGATTTCGAATTCGATCTCGCTTCTCGTCGCTCAACGCCCCCGTTCCGTCATTTTCACGGGCATAGCAATGTCCTTTCCACGCAGTAGGAACTCCCCTAATAGCGGCTGGAATTTCAAATAGAACAACTCTTTTTGCGTCTATTTCGTGTTCATAAATGTCAACAAAACCTATTTTATTCGTCGTACATGCAGAAATTTCGGTCTTTAAAGAGTTGAGATTGCCATGCTGACGAAACTGTGAGCCAATAATGACTTTGTCTTTGTCACGAACTCCAAAAACTAGCCAAGCCGAGGGCAGGCCATTAAGATTTGCCTCATTTGACAATGCGGAAAAATATTTACCTTGCTTGTCGATGTCATAGTTGTTCTTTGCCTCCTTGTATTCGACGGCTTCATGTTCGTCGGGGAGGGAATGGTTCTCAAGTTTCTTTATGAGATCTTCTTTATTCATCTTCATCAAACCCTACTCTCTCCCGCACGGCATAGATCGCCTTGTCCTGTGATTCGTGATAGGTGCGGACGAGGAGTTCGGCGAGCAGGCCCATCAGGAAGAACTGGACCGAGATCGCGAGCATCACGACCGTGATCACGGGCAGCGGCGTTAGGATGAATGAGGTGCCGTCGATCTTGAGAATGATCGCCCAGATGCCGGCAATGACGGCCAGCAGAAACGCGAGCATCCCGAAGGTGCCGAAAACATAGATCGGCTTTGTCTGATACGACGCCATGAATTTGATCGTCATCAGATCGAAGATCACTTTTACGGTCCGCGAAATTCCGTATTTTGATTTGCCCATCGTGCGGGCGTGATGATCGACGGGAATTTCGGTCACGCGTGCTCCGGCCCAGCTTGCATAGATCGGGATAAAGCGGTGCATCTCGCCGTAGAGCCGCACGTCCTGAAGAACGTCGCGGCGATAGGCCTTCAAGCTGCAGCCGTAATCGTGCAGGTGGACGCCGCCGATCCACGAGATGATGCGATTTGCGATCTGAGACGGGATCTTACGCGAAATGAGCTTGTCCTGCCGATTCTTTCGCCAGCCGGAAACAACATCGTAGCCTTCATCAAGCTTTTCGAGAAGTCTTTTGATGTCCGCCGGATCGTTCTGAAGATCCGCGTCCATCGGGATAAGGATCTCGCCTTTTGCGGCGTCGATCCCGGCGGCCATCGCAGCGGTTTGGCCATAGTTCCTGCGAAGGCTTATCACTCGAACGCGGTCATCCGTCGCCGCGATCTCTTTTAGGATCTCAAGCGAGCGATCGGTCGATCCGTCGTCAACAAAGATGATCTCCGCCGTGCGATCGAGTTCGGCGAGCGCAGCCGCGATCTTCTCGTGCATCGGCCGCAGATTCTCTTCTTCATCGAGTACGGGCAGAAAGAGCGAGATCTCCGGGCCTTCAGATTTATTGACATTCTGTCTTGTATCCATCGTCAAAAATACAGCAAACTAGATACTGTAATCCCGAGATAGAGTAAATCATAATTGAGCCGACT
>JADYZI010000132.1 GCA_020853255.1 Acidobacteriota bacterium | reverse complement strand
TCTCACTTTCCGAAAATGGCCCTAAAGTTTTCCCGTCTTTGCCAATGTAGTAGTTCATAGTGTTTCGGATTCCTTTTGTTCATAGGTGTCTCGGCCACGCTCTCGAACAAGATCAATGGCCGAGACCTTTTTTCCTATGAGGATATTGGCCGTCATTTATTCCCATTGCCGAGGGACCGTTCGAGATGAGCGATCCTTTGATTTAGCTTATGGGTCGCTGCATACGTCGCTCGCAGGCCTCTCGTCAGGCTCGCTAGGCCCGAGCACATCCCCCCAATTGCTCTGGCCATAGCTTCTCGATATTGCTTCTCAGATCCAGACAAGTGGATCGCGGAAAACGCTTCGCGCGTCGAATCGTTGAATGAATTCTCCGCCCACTGTGTCGGGGTCGCATTGAATGGATCAAAGTCTGCCATTTTTCAACTCCTTTTCTTGGATCGCTTTCTCATCATTTGCTGTCGCGTTATTTCCCTGCCGGGCACCCCGCGGGTTCATTACGAATAAAGTTCCCGTAGGAAGCTCCCCAGGTTCCGCCGCCAGCATATTCCTGAACCACATTGATCCAGAGGATATTGCAGTATCCGTGATCCCAGTTTGGATATTTGACCCAAATGGCGCCGTGCTTATATCGCCTTTCGGGTATCCCGATCGAATTCTTTTGGATCTGCCAGGCAGATTCCAGGAGGCCGATCTTGAACACCTTTGCCTGGTTCAGGTCGCTAACACCGCTCCTGATAGCTCGCTCATCCGCAGGGTTTCGAACATTGTAGGAATACAGGGTGTACTTGGGGAGGGAGATCTTTGCGGCCGCTTGGATCTCATCCAAGAGTCCGGAGATGCATGGGTAAAGTTCACCGTATTTTGTCGCGAGCTTTTGCCTTCGCGAGGGAGAGATGGCGGCCAGAAGCCAGTCTTCCCTGAACTCCGGCGAATACCAGCCACGATCTCCATTAAAACTCTTTGCGTCTCCGAGCAGTTCGTTCAGGTCTTTCTTATAAAGGTCAACGAGAACCTGGTTGACATCATCCAGCTTGCCGCACTCGCCGGCTTTCGGCACGTCAGCCAGCACACATTGAAGATACTGCTGTCGATTGCTTGCAATATCGAGCCATATCGCCGGATTTTTAAGGTCATCTGAGGCGTCATTGGCAATACCGATGCTCTCGGAAACACCGATCGCACGCAGGTCGCGCTCGAGTTGTGCAAGCTTGGCTTGCTCATTCGTAAGAGTATCGACCTTTTCCTTGTTGCTTTTGAACTGCCGCGTCGGTCCATATCTATATTGGTTATGTGGGAAGTTATGCTTCTTGTCGAAACATTCCATATAGGAGAGGACGAGATCGCGTTTGGGGTCATCGGTAAAGAAGACAAGTTTATTGAATGCCTTATACTGCTCAGCGCTCAACTGCCCACTTGCCGTACTATTCCCGTCGCTATCCGAAGGAACGGACGTGGCTGTCGGCTTATCCTTTCTGATCTTCGGGATCTTTGGAATGGTGATCGGGAACTGTGCGGTCGCTGCCTCTGCAAAGCAACCTACGAAAGTGCATAACAAAACTAACTTAACTAATGAACGCATAATTATTTTCTCCTTTTCCGAATGTCTTTTTCCGTTATCTATTGCTTACTTTTTTGCTGAGTGGTCAAGCAGAGATCCGCGGTCGGATTCATCGAGCAGACGAGAGTTTTCAACTGCTCTATCTGCTTTGCCTGAGCGTCGATCTTTGCTTGTTGTTGCTTGAGCGCGTTAACGAGCACTGTCGGGACCTGTTCACCGTTGAATTCGGTGAGTTCGGATGTCCCGGCGAGCGGTGTCGAGCACGTCGAGATCTGATAGTTCGTACTGTTCCAGCAGAGGCGTGTGGCCGCTGCCGGCCCAAGCTGATTCAGGTACAAGTTGCCCGGTATCCAGATCGAATCCGCCGTTCTCCCGAGAGCGACCGTGTTGCTCGAGGTGACCGTTGCCCCCGCACCGACTGCAGTCGCGAAGGTCAAGCCATTCACCGTGGACGTGTTTGCACCTAGCAGCGTCACGTGATCGCCTGTTGTGTTCTCGGTACCCGCAGCTTGGCCAAAGAATGAGTTGCTGAATCCCGTGGAGTTGTCGTGCCCGGCAGCTTCGCCGACGAACGTGTTCCGATGTCCTGTCGAGTTGTCGCCCCCGGCGGAAACTCCGAGAAACGTGTTGTAGTAGCCTATCTGGTTGGTAAAGCCGGCCGCGACTCCGATAAAAGTGTTCTGATAACCGTCTTGGTTGTTTTGGCCTGCCTGGCTTCCGACAAATGTATTTAAGGATCCGGTCGTATTTGAATACCCGGCAAAACGTCCTACAAATGTCTGTCCCGTGCCAGTATTCGCCGGGCTGTCACTTCCAACATAAAGTTCCGAATTGCTGTTCCCGAAGGAAAGGGCATTCGAACCCCCAATGTTGTACCTTGTCTGGCTATTGATAACATTCGCCGAGCCGGCGCCGTCGATATTGAAATTTGCAAGCGCCTGAGGACTTGAATTTTGATTCTGTACGTAGCTCGCGCTTCCTGGGATCGGATCACGCGGGTTCGACATGCGCGGATCGACCGTGCTTACATACTGGTTTGCCGGAATTCCGCCTAGCTGCTGCGTATTTGTGGCGTTTTCGGCATTCACGGCCTCCAGCGAGCGAACGGCGTACGGCGTGGACGTGATCGGCTGTCGCGGAGACAGGGCGGTAAATACGTTCGCACCGGGTTGGCTCACCGAGATCTCGAGAGAGCGCGGGGCTCCGGTGAATGGATTTGCACCAAAGTCCAGAACGGTCGTGAAGATGCCGTCCCTGAACGAGACGCCCGGAACGATAACGTCCGAGCCGATCTGTACATCGTTCTCATCGTCAAAAAGCTTGAATTTCAGATCCCTAGGCGTCGAAACATTCGCACCGGCTTCGACAAGCTTGCCCTGATACGTAAATGATGTTGAGCCTCCCGTGGATGGGGGCGGCGGCCCGTTGACCCCGGTGCCTGACAGCGCGATCGATACCGTCGGGCGGCCGGACACGTTGGTCGAGAAATCCAGGCTCGCTGATCGCGGGCCTTCTGCCGAGGGCGTGAATCCGACTATGAATGTAGTCTGCGTATATGCCGGAATCGGGGCAATAGGGAAGCCTTGCACGGGAAAATCACTCGCGTTGCCGCCGTTGACACTTAACGACGCGAGGCTGAGAGGAGCGCTTCCCGGGTTCATCACAGTGATGGTGATTGGGTTTAAGGACGGCACCCCAACCGTCTGATTTCCGAACGCGGCCGCCGAAGGCGAAACGTTGATCTCCGGAGCTGGAGTGCCGAACCCGCTTAGTGGGATCGTGGCGATGGTGCCTGCTCCGTATGCTTTAATTTTCAGAGTTGCTTCGAAATAGCCCTGGTCGATCGGCCAAAAATATACGGTGAACTGAGTCTCAGTGCGTGGGGGAAGCTGCTGAGGAATGGTAAGGTCAACGATGAACGACGGCGAAATCAACTCAGCCTCGCTTAGATCATATGTGATCGTCGAGGTCGTGTTACGGAGAGTGACCATGATCTGGCTTATGGTCCCGTCAGGGGTATTCGGGAACTCAACCGGGGACGGTGTGACGGTGATACCGGGGGGCAAGTCGGTAATTCTTGCCGTCATTCTGCCATCTGGAGCAATTCCGGCGGCCATTGCTTGTTCTGTGAGCAACGCCCCATGCAGATAGAAAACCGTGATAAGGCTTAGCACAACGACGAGAGATCGGAGGGCGGGCGTATTGTTCATAATTGCGAAATTCCTGTGAGACGGCCTGACAATAGCTAACGAATATTCGTATCGCATTTCTTTTTCTCCCCGACCTATTTTTTTGCGGCCGTCGAACACACTTCTGTTGTCGGCAGCATCGAGCAGACGAGAGTTTTTAGCTGCTCGATCTGCTTTGCCTGAGCGTCGATCTGCTTTGCCTGAGCGTCAATCTCCTTTGCCTGAGCGTCGATCTTTGCTTGCTGTTCCTTGATCGCGTTGACGAGTACAGTCGGGACCTGTTCACCGTTGAATTCGGTGAGCTCGGACGTCCCGGCCAGCGGCGTCGAGCACGTCGAGATCTGATAATTGGAACTGTTCCAGCAGAGGCGTGTGGCCGCTGCCGGCCCAAGCTGATTCAGGTACAAGTTGCCCGGTATCCAGATCGAATCCGCCGTTCTCCCGAGAGCGACCGTGTTGC
>JADYZI010000131.1 GCA_020853255.1 Acidobacteriota bacterium | reverse complement strand
TAGAAAGCTCAGGAAAAATATAGCAAAAAATAGAATGATCGGATTGCGATACTGCATAACAATTCGAATTAGATGCGGGAGGTAGTTCAGTTAAGTAGGAAGCTGTCGATCATGTGATCGGCTTTCGCCCGGAAGTCATCGTGGTACTGGGGCAGAATATCGACCACGAGCTGATAAATGCCGCCGTTTCCCTCAAGTATCTTGTAGCAGCTCTCAAGCGGGATACCATCCAGCAGCCGCTTAGTAACAATGGTAGCGCATTTGCGGCCGCCGATGATACCAATATCTTCTGAGATCAGTTCCGAAACTCCGGCCTTTGCCTGCTTCGCGGCCTGGTTCACGGATGTGCCCGGAAGACGGCGAAGTTGAGCGGTCGCGCGGCGGACCCGGTTGGCCTCGCCTTCGCCGAATTCTTTTGAATAGGCCGAGAATAAAAGGCCGTTCGGCGGATCGACAATAGAAAGAAAACCGTCCGGCTTTGAGAGAGTATACTCGGGCGTTTCGATCTCTTCAGCTTCAAATGCCTTTGCAGCATTGCGTTTTATTTTTGTCGATGCCCATGCCATGATTCCGACAAGTATGAGGCCGGGAATAAGGAATTCCATAATGTTTATCGCTTGGCGATCTGAACGAGATTCGGTTCCTGCTTGGCCGCCAATTGTCCGCAAGCTGCATAAATATCGCGGCCGCGCGGTGTGCGGACGTAAGCCGAGACGCCGTTTGATTCAAGGATCGCTTTGAATCGCTTTACCTGTTCGGGCGTTGAGGGCTGATATTCCAATTGTTCTGCCGGGTTATGCGGGATCAGGTTGACCTTTACCTTTCGCAGATCATGCCGCCTGATCAGGCGGGCCAATTCTTCGGCCTGAGTGTCCGAATCGTTTACGCCGCCGAGCAAAACGTATTCAAAAGTAAATCGCTCGCCGCGTTTGAGCGTTTTTTCAAAATCCTTCGCCGCCGAGAGCAGTTCGTTTATGGGCCAGCGTTTGTTGACCGGCATTATCCGGTCGCGCAGCTCATCGTTTGCCGCCGAAAGTGAGATGGCCAAATTTGGCCGCCGCTCCAACGCGGCAAATTCATGGACCTTCGGCACAACCCCGGCGGTCGAGACCGTGATCCGGCCCGGCACGATGAAAAGGCCTTTTTCATCAGCCATGATCTCGATCGCTTTGGTGAGATTCTTGAAATTCATAAATGGCTCACCTTCGCCCATCGCAACCAGATTAGTCCCGTGCGGGGTTTCGCCGCCCACGCCGTAAACGTCATTTAGAACAAGTATGATCTGTTCGATTATCTCACCCGCGGTCAGGTTCTTTAACAGCCCCAGCTTTGCCGTCAGACAAAAATCGCAGTCCAGGGCACAGCCGGATTGGGACGAGAAACAGATCGTGTCGCGATTTTCGGTCGGGATAAAGACTGCCTCGACCGGATTGCCGTCGAGCGTTCGCATCAGAAAACGCCGCGTTCCGTCAACGGACGTGTATCGTGATTCGATCTTCAACGTCGAGGCATCCGCCGTTTCAGTCAGTTGTTCCCTTAATGCTTTTGGCAGATCTGTCATTGCATCAAACGACGTCAGCCGCCGCTCGTGCAGGCCGCGAAAGACCTGATCGGCGCGGTAACGCGGTTCGCCCATCTCTTCAAACAGAGCGATGAGTTCCATGCGTGAATAGCCCGTCAAGTGCGGTCGGTCCGGCATTGTCTAAATTCTATCTTTTCCTCAACGCGTTTGCGACTTTGCCCTAGGATCGAAGAGGAATATCAATGGACGCGCGGCAAAGGCTGATCGAAGGCATCTGAACAGCCTAAAAGACGTAGGAATCAAGGCACTCTTTAACACGGATCAGGCGGATCGAGCGGATCAAGACAGATAGATTCGTGAAAATCCGCTCGATCTGCCCCATCCGCGTTCAAATCGCCTTTATTATGGAGTCGATCAAAATTTTTGACATCCTCTCTTTTAATGAGTAGCCAACAGCTCTCAGCCCTCAGCCTCGAGCTTTCGGCGAAGACGCAGTGGGCCGGCTCTGTTAGACTTGGTCGTGATGGATCGCAGTTGTCGCAGATATCTTGTCTGTTTGCTAATTTGGGCTGTATTCGCCGCCGGTTGCTCAAGCTTTCGTGAACCGGAGCGTCAAGGCAAAACGCAAGAGGGCCCGCAAACGCCCGATCAGGCCCGCGCAGGCGTTTAACTGTTTTTCGGCAACCCGTCGAATGCGAATGAGAGGGAAGCGGATAATTTCCTGATCGTTGGTGAAGGATCGGTCATTTCCTACAACAACACCCGCGGAACGCCGAGTTGGGTCTCGTGGCGAACGACCAGGGCCGATCTTGGGCCGTCGCTGCCGCGACCGGATTTCCGCCCCGACCCGCGACTGCCCGCTTGGTTCAATCGCATCTCCTACTCTGACTATTCAGGCAGCGGATATGATCGCGGCCACATGGTCCCAAGCGCGGACCGATTCGGCAGTGTAAAGCTAAACGAGGAAACGTTTTTGATGACGAATATAATCCCTCAAACGTCGGCGTTGAACCAGTATCCGTGGGAAAAGCTTGAATCTTATGCCCGCGGCCAGGCGCGGCGCGGGTTTGATGTTTATCAAATAGCGGGCGTGTATGGAACAAAGGAAATATTGAAGAACCGTGTCGCCGCACCGACGAATTGTTGGAAGATAATTGTCGTTATGCCGCGCGGGCGGACCGAAATAGACGAACGCATCCGCGTAATCGCCGTCGATATGCCCAACATTGACGGCATCGAGAAAGGCGGTTGGGAGAGATTTCGAACAAGCATTCGTGCGATCGAGGAAAAGACGGGCTACGACTTTTTTGCTTTACTGCCAAAGGATGTGCAGGACCGGCTTGAAACGCGGACCGAGCTCAGGTCGGCTGGTCATATAAACTTTGAAACCAAGATACTTTTCAGACGTAAGACAACTTCATGAAAAAGACAATTTTGCTTTTTGTGTCCCTTCTTTCCTTCACAATAGCCGCCGCCGCACAGGCTCCGGCCGCGAAGGAAGCCAGCCCGGCGGATGTCGGTTCTATCGGTGCGATCATGAAGGCCGTTTATGAAGTTATTTCAGGCGACGCCGGACAAAAGCGCGATTGGGACCGCTTTCGATCGCTGTTCCATCCAGACGCGAAGCTGATCCCGTCAGGAAAGAACGCGCAAACCGGTGTGACGGGTGCCCGGTATTTGACGCCAGAAGACTATATCACCCGCAGCGGCCCGGTTTTGGAAAAGAATGGTTTTCACGAACGCGAAATGGCACGGCGAGTTGATCAGTTCGGCAATATTGCCCAGGTATTTTCGACCTATGAATCCTTTCGGAAAAAGGACGACAAAACGCCTTTCATGCGGGGCATAAACAGCTTTCAGCTTATGAATGACGGCAAACGCTGGTGGGTAATAAACATCTTCTGGCAGCAGGAATCGGCCGAACATCCGATCCCGAAGGAATATCTGAAAAGCAGAAAATAGACCGGTACGACAGGCCGCCTGTCGGTCCTATGACGAAGGCCATTCGCCGCAATAGGACAGATCGGCGCGGCCCGTGATCAGCATCTCACCGTCGTCGCGCCAAAGGAATTCAGTTGTACCGCCAACCGCGTGGACAGAAACGCGCCTGTCTGTACGGCCTGTAAATGCCGCGAGTACCGCCGCACCGCTTGAGCAGGTGCCGGAAGACGAGGTTTCGCCCGCGGCCCGCTCCCATATCCGGATCTCGATATTTTCGCGGTCGATGATCTTTACAAACACGATGTTGGCCTTTTCGGGAAATACTGGGTGTGTTTCGAGCTCCCTGCCGTAGAGCCGCCAGTCAAATTCAAAATTGTCAACGAAAGTGATCGCAACCGGATTGCCGACATTAACACAGGACATCGCAAGCGTCCGCCCGGCTGCTTCAACGGGAAGATCGATGACCGATTCGCTCAGGCCGGGCGACAGTACAGGCACACCGGCACTTGTAAAATCGGGCTGTCCGATCTCAGCCTCAAATTGATAATGACCCGTCTCGTCCGCTTTGATCGTGCGAAAATTCTTGATGCCGCTTCTTGTTTTGAGCCGCAAAACCGGACCAGTCCAAAGCCGCTTGTAATAAATATACGCGACCGCACAGCGTGTTCCGTTACCGGAAAAACCGGCTATGCTGCCGTCCGGATTGACGATCCCGCAAAAGAAATCGGCGGCATCGTCCTGCAGTTTTTCGATCACCGCAATGCCGTCGCCGCCGGCGCCGGTATGCCGATGACATATCGCCCTGGCCAACTGCGTCAAGTCAACGCCGGCCGGGATCAATGCTCTTTCGATAACGATGTAATCATTACCAAAACCGTGGAACTTGCAGAATGGGATCATCGTTGGGGTTTGTCCTTCGCATCAGATCGAAAATGTGAAGGTTTGTATTGTCATCCTTCGGATTCCGAGCGGCGAAGCCGCCTACAGAAAGTAGCCAGACGTGAAACGTCTGGTGGACGCCGAGATCGATCTATCGCACTGAAGGTGCGAAAAGGTCACCTTTTTGCCCCATCAGGGCAAATACCGATACGTTTTCACTGTCCAGAAGCTTCGCATCTGGCCACCTTCTAGTCGCCGCTTCGCGGCCGAATTGGTGGCTGGCACAGTCTCTTATAGCTAAAGGCAATTGAAAAACAGCTGAAACGTCCCCGTGAGCTAGTTCACCCAGTCAGCGATAAACACATTCGTATCGCCTTCTTTCTCCGCATTGCGGTTTGAGGCAAAGACGAGCTTCTTGCCGTCCGGCGAAAAGATCGGGAAACCGTCAAACGTCTCGTTGAACGTAACGCGTTCCAGGCCGGTGCCGTCAACGTTGATCAGCGCCAGGTCAAAGTTTCGCTTTCGCGGATCGGTGGCAAAGTAATTCGTGCAGAAAATTATCTTCTTGCCGTCGGGTGTAAAGTACGGTGCAAAGCTCGCGGCATTGAGCTTGGTCACCTGGCGTTTGTTCGAACCGTCGGCATTCATTACCCAAAGTTCAAAGGTCGTCGGCACGATCAGGTGCTGGGCGAGAAGGTCTTTATACCGTTTAACATCCTCAGGCGTTTTCGGGTGCGAGGCGCGATAAACGATCTGTTTTCCGTCCGGTGAAAAGAACGGCCCGCCGTCGTAGCCGAGTTCATCGGTCAGACGCTTTACGTTCTTGCCGTTCGTGTCCATCGTATAGATGTCCAGGTCGCCGTCACGCTCCGAGGTAAAAACGATCTTCTTGCCGTTCGGCGACAGCGTCGCTTCGGCGTCGTAGCCCGGGTTGTTGGTCATCTGTTTCAGGTCAGAGCCGTCTGCTTTGACCGAAAAAATGTCATAGGTCGGGTAGATCGCCCAAACATAGCCTTTTGAAAAATCCGGGTTCGGCGGGCATTCCTTGCCGCCGAGATGGGTCGAGCCGTAAAGAACGCGTTTATCGTTCTTGAAATAGACAGCGCAAGTCGTGCGGCCGTCGCCGTTCGATACCATCTTTACGTTCGAGCCGTCAATGTTCATCGTATAGATCTGGTCACAGCCGCGCCCGTCGCGTTTTGATTGGAACGACAGCTTCTTGCCATCAGCCGAAAAATACGCCTCGGCGTTC
>JADYZI010000130.1 GCA_020853255.1 Acidobacteriota bacterium | reverse complement strand
CTTCCGCTGATCGCGACATTTCACAGCCTTTGTGTCCGCATTCTGCGGCAGGACATCGAACGGCTTGATGAAGGCTATACGCGGTCTTTCACGATCTATGACACGGATGATTCGCAGAAAGTTGTAAAGGCGTGCCTGAAAGACCTCGGGCTGGATGAAAAAAAGATCGTGCCGCGGGCCGTGCGGAGCATGATAAGTTCGGCAAAGAATCGCGGCGAAGATGTTGATCTGTTTGCTTCGTCCGTTGAAAGGACGGACGAGAAACAGGCGGCCTATGCAAAGGTATTTCAACTTTACGAAGAACGGCTTCGCCGCGCAAACGCACTTGATTTTGACGATCTGCTGATCAAGACGGTCAAGCTGCTTCGCGTTTCTAATGAGGTCCGCGAAAAATATAACGACAGGTATAAATATATTCTTGTTGACGAATATCAGGATACAAATTCGCTTCAACTCGCGCTCATCACGTACCTCACGGAAAAGCAGCAGAACATTTGTGTTGTCGGCGACGATGCTCAAAGCATCTACGGATTCCGCCAGGCTGACATTCGGAACATTCTTGAATTCGAACAGCAATTTCCGAACGCCAAAGTGATCTTGCTTGAACAGAATTATCGGTCCACGCAAACCATCCTTGACGCCGCCGACGCGATAATTGGAAATAATCTAAACCAAAAGAAGAAAAAACTCTGGACGCAAAATCCGGGCGGCGAGCGCATTTTCTATTGCCAGGCAATGGACGGCGATGCCGAGGCCCGGTTCGTTGCGTCACGTATCGAAGATCATCGGCGGCGCGATGCGAGCAAGCGGATAGCTGTTCTTTACCGGACAAATGCTCAATCGCGGACCTTCGAAGAAGCTCTGCGACGGCTTCGGATCGATTACAACATTGTCGGCGGCTTCTCATTCTACGAACGGGCCGAGGTCAAGGATATCGTCGCCTATTTAAAATTGGCATTGAATCCGGCCGATGATATTGCGCTGCTTCGGGTTATAAACACGCCGCCTCGAGGGATAGGGAAGTCTTCTCTGGATGAGATCCAGGCGATCGCGCATAGGCAGCAAGGCTCTTTGTGGGAGGCGATAAAGACGATCGCTGACGGCAGGGAAGGAGCACTTGCACCGCGGGCGAAAAATGCGATCGCGGCCTTTCGGAATTCGATCGATAAACTTCGAAATAAGGCCGAAGCGTTTTCGGGTTCGGACAAACCGGTTTCGGAAACTGTCATAGCTGCAATAGATGACAGCGGCTATTCGCAAATGCTGCGGACCGAAAAGACGGATGAGGCCGAAGGGAGGCTCGAGAATTTGGAAGAGCTTGTGAACGCGGCCGTTGATTATGACAACAATCCTGAAGGCGGCCTGCGTGAATTTATAGATCATGCGGCGTTGACCAGCGATACGGATAAGATCGACAGCAACGCCGGAGTTACTCTGATGACCGTACACTCGGCTAAAGGCCTTGAATTTCCGGTCGTGTTCATTGTCGGGCTTGAGGACGGCATTTTCCCGCATTCACGAAGCGTGAACGATCCGAAGGAACTTGAAGAAGAGCGCCGCCTGGCGTACGTGGCCGTCACAAGGGCGGAGGAACTGCTTTACGTAACACATTCAATGCGGCGGCGCGTTTATGGCGAGGAAATGACCGCCGAACCGTCCCAGTTTCTTAATGAACTGCCGCTTGAGCTGGTCGAGGACCTTTCTCGCGGCCCGTCGTGGCTTTCCTACGCTCGCGGTTATGGCAAGACAAACACCGGCGTGCGTGCGGCGATCTCGCGTGCAAATATTCCCAGCCCGGAAAGGCCGCGGAATGCCTACACGGGCAAGACATATAACAGCGCAGACGCCATTGCTGAGTTTTTTCGAAAAAAAGACGGAACTCCGGCCAGGCCGGCTGAAAAGAAGCCGCTTGCGGGTTTCGATAAACTGCGCGCACAGGCCTCAGACGATGTAAAAGAACGCCGTGTTGAACTTGACGGCGACCAAACGATCGGCCCCGGCTCGCATGTTCGCCATGCCAAATACGGCAAAGGCCTCGTGCTTCGACGGGAAGGCACTGGCGATAATGTGAAACTAACGATCAGTTTTCCTGGATTCGGTATGAAAAAGCTGATCCAAAAATTCGCCAACCTTGAAAAGGCATAGCCATTGAATGGAGGTAGCTGCAAAATCTGTCTCACACCTCGTCTGTAAAACGGACGGAGAATTGAAGAAAATGAAGAACTACATTCAAGCAACTGCGGCCGCTCTAATGGTCCTGTTCGTCAGCCTCGGCTGCGGCTTTATCCGCGGCGGCGAATCGGGGCCTAACGGCTCGAATAAAACGGTCACCGATAAGGCGGTAGATACGACGGTTGGCAGGGCGAATACAGGCGTCCCGGAATGCGATCAGGTGTTGGACACGATCGAGGCCGAACTGAACAACCCTGACGACAATTTCGTCGTGAAGGCGGCAAAGGCTACTTTTCTGAACCGCATCAAGGACAGCATTCGCGAGAGTTTGGAGAAGAATCCAGACGATAAAGTCGAGCTAACAAAGACCTGCAAGGAATTCAAGATACAACTGGATAAGTTCAAGGCTGAGGAACAAAGCAAGCAATAAGCCGTCCATAGCGATCGAGCTTGCTCAATCAGTAAAAATTGGTGGACAGTAACAATTGGATCGCACCTACCTTTGTGTTCTTTGAGTCTTGAACTTCGTGATCTTTGTGTTAACCGTTTCCTTAACACAAAGGCCACGAAGTTGAAGACACAAAGTTTGCAAAGATTTGCAAATTAATAGTTTTGACACGAAAAAGAAGCGGATAGCGATCCACTGATCCGGGCTGATCGTTATTGGCATTTCCAAAAAATCCCGGCCTATTTATCGGGAACTCTTTCGATGGCCGTGGCAATGATCACCGGCTTTCTAACCTCGATCTCGGTTTCGATCTTTGGATCGAGGTCCCATCCAAGCTCCTTTTCGATCTCGACAACAACAAATCGATGAACAACGCCGGTAACCTTGACTTTGTTGTTCCGCCATTGGTCATCGATGTTTGCAAGTGAACCCGCCTTCGGGCTCAAGACGGCGATGTCATTGTCTATCCCGCCGGTGGTCATAGAATCTTCATCCAGGCTAAACGCGCGCGGCCCCCAAACTTCCTCAACATCCGCGACCACCGTCACAGTTTTACCGACCCACGCGTCGGTGTCGTCTTGAATGGCCGCGACGGTCGTTGTCGCTCCATCCGGCAGGGAATTGCTATTTGTGCTTGCCATAGGAGTGGCGGTCGCCATTGGGGTCCGTGTGGCGGCGCTGTTTGCCATACTCCGATTAGTTACGGCGTTGTTTGACGACATGTCGTTGCACGCCACCCAGAATAGCGACATCGCCGCAAATAAAACTATTGAAATATTTCTCATAAACATCCTGATCCCTCCTGGTTTTGAATCCATGATCTTCTCCAAATCCGCTTGCATGCCAAAAAAATAACATCCGCCGTCCCTGCGTTCGCTTGTCCCGAAAAAAACGAATGCCGGTACCGCAGATATCGACAGAAGATGAGCTCAGTATGACCTTTGCCGGCCGGAGGCAAAGTACAATACGAGACAATTGGACAGAACAATTGGATGGCCGGCGATGTCCTCAAACGAAAATACGGCCGCCTGACATCAGGCAGCCGCATCTGCACGTTAGTGCGACGATTTGCTTACTTTAGATCAAACGCTCATAACTTCGTGTTCTTTGTTTTTAGCAAGCTCGTCGATCTTGGCGATATGAGCGTTGGTGAGTTTCTGCACTTCGTCAAGGCCGCGGCGCTCATCGTCTTCCGATATCTCTTTGTCTTTGAGAGACTTTTTGAGCGCATCGTTGGATGCGTGCCGGATGTTTCGTACGGCAACACGATGTTCTTCGGCGATCTCATGGATCTGCTTTGCAAACTGTTTGCGCCGCTCTTCATTCAGCGCAGGAATGCCTAGCCGAATTATCTTTCCGTCATTGGATGGGTTCAATCCCAGGTTCGCGGCCATAATGGCCTTTTCTATCGGGCCAAGCTGTGTCGCGTCCCATGGCTGAACGGTCAGAAGCTGCGGCTCCGGCACAGCAACGGATGCCATTTGATTCAAAGGCGTCGGCGTGCCGTAATAATCGACCATTACGGCATCAAGCATTCCCACATTGGCCCTACCTGTGCGAACGTTCGCCAGCTTTCTTTTGAAATCGTCGATCACGGCTTCCATTTTGGGCTTGGCCGCTCCTGTTACAGTTTCTACGCTCATATACTAATGACAGGATGTCAGCCTGTCGCTTGCATTCAGGCCGCCCTTGCGTTTCCGGTGACGGAAACCAGCGTTCCAATTTTCAGATCACCCTTGACCGCCTTGATGATATTGCCCGATTCGGTCATGTTAAACACAAGGATCGGCAAATTGTTGTCCATACAAAGTGAGATCGCCGATGCGTCCATCACCTTAAGCTGCTTTTCAAGTACTTCCTGGTACGATATCTTTTCAAAGCGTACAGCTGTCGGATCTTTCATTGGGTCCGCCGAATAAATACCATCCACCTTGGTCGCCTTCAGGATCACATCAGCCCCGATCTCGCACGCCCGCAGGGCCGCCGCCGAATCGGTCGTGAAATACGGGTTTCCAGTGCCGGCCGCAAAAATAACGACGCGCATTTTTTCCAAATGGCGGATCGCGCGGCGCCGAATAAATGGTTCAGCAAGCTGCGGGATGTCGATCGCGGACATAACGCGTGTGTACACATCCTGCTTTTCAAGGGCGTCCTGCATTACGACGGCATTCATCACCGTTGCAAGCATTCCGATATAATCGGCGGCGCCGCGGTCCATATTTCCGGCCGATTTCGATACCCCGCGGAAGATATTTCCACCGCCGACGACGATGGCGACTTCGACGCCAAGATCGTGGGCCGCCTTTATCTCTCGTGCGACCGATTCGGCAACGGCCGTATCGATGCCGTAATTCTGCGAACCCATCAGGGCCTCGCCGGAAAGCTTTAGCAGGATGCGTTTATACATGACGGAACGCGAACCTAAAGTCCGCAAACGGATGCGGACTTAAGTCCGCGATCCGCCTAACCTACCATTGACGCCACTTCCGCGGCGAAATCGTCGGTCTTCTTTTCGATCCCTTCACCCATTTTGTAGCGGGTGAATCGCCGGATAGAAATGTTTTCCTTGATCGACGCGATCTTTTCCGTTACGAGTTCGCCGATCGTTTTGCTCGGGTCCTTAACGAATGGCTGGTCAACAAGAACGTTGTCCTCATAGAACTTGTTGAGCCGCCCCTCGATGATTTTGTTCAGGACTTCTTCGGGTTTACCGGCGTTCTTCGGATCATTTTTCAGCTGCTCCAGAAGTATCTCGCGTTCCTTGTCCAATTCAGCAGCCGGAACCTCTTCGCGAGATGCGAAACGCGGGTCCG
>JADYZI010000129.1 GCA_020853255.1 Acidobacteriota bacterium | reverse complement strand
TAATGAACCTGAGCGTAACAAGCGGAACCTCCTTCAAACTGAAAACTCAAAAGATGAAAGCTGGAAATGATAGGGCCGGAGCTTGAGCTTTGAGTATTTGGCCCTTACGTTTTTGTTTGTTCGGAACCCTGACGATTCCCACCGACCGCCGCTGCATTGCGTTTGAGGCCGGACAGCTTAGCCCGCTTGATGGCCGAGCGGCGGAACCGCACGATATATTCCTCGTGCTCCATCGCCGCGATCCTTGTCGGATCAAGTGTAGTTTCGCCATTTCTGGGCTCGAACGCTTCTTCTTCCGAAGGGATTTCAAACCGGTTCCACGGGCATACATCCTGGCAGATGTCGCACCCGTACAGCCAGCCGTTCAAATTCTCGGCGATCTGCTTCGGCAGTTCATCATCGCGTAGTTCGATCGTCGCGTATGAGATGCATTTACGCGAGTCAACGACGTACGGTTCGACGATCGCATCAGTCGGACAGGCATCAATGCATTTTGTGCACGTTCCGCAGTGGTCCGCGACCGGTTCGGCCTCGTATTCCAGTTCGAGATCAATGAGGATCTCGCCCAGAAAGACCCAGGACCCAACCTCGCGTGTTATCAGGTTCGAGTGTTTCCCTATCCACCCCAGACCGCCTTGGACGGCCCATGCCTTGTCCATGATCGGTGCAGTGTCCACACACACTTTGCCTTCGGCAGCGGGCACTTCGTGCTTTATCCAGTCAAGCAGGGCGGTCAGCTTACCCTTGACGACATCGTGATAATCGTCGCCCCAGGCATAGCGCGATATCTTGCCTGCGCCTTCGTGCTGGTGCGGTGTAAAGTAATTGACCGTTGCCGCGATAACGGTCTTGGCGGGTGGAAACAGGATGCGCGGATCAGTTCGCTTTTCAGGTTCGCGTTCCATCCACCGCATCTCGCCGTGGTTTCCACCCGCAAGCCATTCGGCCAACCTGCCTCGTTCGATCGATAACTCGACGGCCGGGGCGAATCCAACCCGATGAATGCCGAACTCACGGGCTTTTTCCCTGATCTTTTCAGAAAGCGAACGCACATGAAGATTATCGTTCAGCCGAAATCAAAATGGAATTGTCGCCATGACGACCGCTGTCCGCCCTTTGTGCCCTTTGTGTCTTAAACCTTGTGCCTTTGTGTTTAGGTTCGGTCTTTAACACAAAGGACGCTAAGTTTAAGACACAAAGGGCTCAAAGGTAAAAAGAAAAAGGCCGCCCACTCGGACGGCCTTGACGAGTGAATATCTGTCAGCCTAGAAATTCAGCTTAAACCCAAGTTGAAATTGACGCGGGTCGTACGCCGCGGTCGGAAGGCTGAAATAGCGGAAGCCCGAACGCTGTCCAAAAGCGTTGACATCGCGATAATTCGGCGATGCTGATCCTTCATTGAAGCGGTTGAAGAGATTGAACCCTTCCGCGATCAGATCAAGCCTCCAACGCTCGCCAAAATGGAAAGCCCTGGTCAGACGCAGGTCGAACGACGCGTAGCCATGCGTAATTCCCCTGTTTCGAGAAAGCGTGCCGGTCGAAAAGCGTCCGTCCGTGATCAGCGGCGTAATGCAGCCGGCTTCGCCCGGAACACAGAGTGTGCCGTCAGGGTTGAAGCTCGGACGGTCAGTCTGGCTTGTTTGATCGTTGTTCGCATCAACATTGGTGATGATATTGAACGGCCTGCCTGACGAAAGTTCGATGATCGGAGCAACCGTGAAGTCGGCAAAGAATCTCTGCCAGCCGCCGCCGTTCCGCCACGCGGTTGGTGAGGTCAAGACGCCGCTGAACACGAACCGGTGACGCTGGTCGAACAGCGAAGCCGCCCGCTCAGCACGGAAGTTCTTCACGTCCTGTGCGATAAGCAGTGTTTGAAGGTCGGACGAGTCGTCCTCCGAATGCGAAAGCGTGTATGACGCCAGGAACTGGAAGTTATTCGCATATCGGCGACGCAGCTGGAAGTTAACGGCGTTGTATTCCGAATTGCCATCCGAGATCTGTGCGTTCACCGAACCGAACGGCGACAGAACGCCCGGCGTTCTTACCGTACCTGTAGCACCGAGGACAGCGTTCAGGACCGCCGGCGTTACTGCACCGCCCGAAAGTGCCTGTGCCAAAAAGTAGTTCGGTGCATTCGGCCGGAAGAAATTCGCCACCGCCGGTGCGATAACACCGCCGCGTGTCGTCACCGAGATCATCCCCGGAATGGGTTGTGCAACGATGTTCGTACATGCCGCCGGATTTACCGTCGATACGGCTTGCGTGCTTGTCGGCAGCGTGCCGAAGCAGCGGCGGTAATTCTCGATCTGAAGTGCGGTATTCGGCGTATTCAGATCGGTCGGATGCGGCAAGTGGTGGGCCCCAACGTAAATATATTCGGCCGAAAGCGAAAGGTTCTTCATCAACTCAACCTCGAAGCCGAGGTTAGCTTGAGTTGCCGAAGCATATTGAAAGTCCTTGGCCACCGGCAGCGAAAAGGGCAGGACCGGCCCAAAGCCCGGGAAGGTCTGGTCGTTAAACCGCTGACGGCCAAACTGGTATTGGGCGCTTGAAGCGACGCCGGGCGTTACCGGGCTGCCGTATGCCGCGCAAAGTGCCGCGTTAGAACCCTGAGCACCGCAAACAGTGCCGTGAAATACGAGTGCCGCGTTCAAGAGTGTCGGAGCGCCCGTCGATGTGTTGATGGGCAGTGGAGTGCCGGCGGTCAGAACGGCCTGCTGCTGTTGAGCGGCGTCGGCGATATCAGAGTTAAATGCCACCGCAAGCAGCGGATGATCATAGAACAAACCGATCGCTCCGCGAATGACGGCCTTTCCATTGCCCGTTACGTCATAAGCAAAACCAAGACGCGGCGCCCAGTTATTAGTGTCACGCGGAATGCCCTGCTGTACATTCATCACGTCCTGTGCCGCTTTTATATCGCCGGCGGACAGGCTGATGCCCGAGAGCGGGTCCTGGAATGCGACGGGTTCGATGGTTTCGGTCAGCTCAATGTCGTAACGAATTCCGTAATTGATCGTCAGACGATTGGTCGCCCGCCACGAATCTTGTGCAAAAAAGGCAAGCGGCGTGTTCTTGATCTCGCTTATCGGATTGCCGAACCCCTGAATATAGGTAGAAGGCAGCCCAAGGCCGTATGACTGGACCGAGGTAAACGCCGGGGCAGACGCCGAAAAGCCCAGGTTTGCGGCCGCAAAATCGCCAAAGTTGAACAGCCCTGCGAAGTTAAGTTCGAACAATGCCTCCGGTATGCTAATGAAGTTAACGTCACCGCCAAATTTGAAGGAGTGGCGGCCGGCGACCCAGGTCAGGTTGTCCATGAACTGGTAGCGCGTTTCGGTACGATCGACCGGTGAAAAAAGCTCACGGCCGATGAACGCCGTACCAGAGATGTTGTAAGCGACCGCATCAAGATTCTGCGAGCGGAATGAAGTTTGCCGCCGCCCGTAGCTGAACCGCAGCTCGTTTGCCATGTTTGCTGACAGCACAGAACTAAGGCCTGCGGACAGGGACGTGTCCTTGATCTCGGTGATGCCGGTGCGTGAAAAATCGTTCTGGCCGAGCGACTGGTTCTGCGATTCGACCTGTATGCCGGTCAGCGTGCCCGGATTGTACCCGAACCGAAGTGAAAGCTGATGGTTCTGGTTGAACCGATGATCACCGCGAACCGAGAGGTAGTTGCTTGCGTCCGTTACTGGAAAAACGCGCTGCAGGCTGTTCAGCGCCCGAAACGCTATCGGCTGCCCCAACGCATTCGTCGAGCCAAGCGGCACCGGCGCACCCGATATCAAAAAGCGGGGGCCGACAACGCCGGGCAGGATCGGCGAAATTGCCGGGCAAACACTGCCGTCATTTGGGCTGGTCAACGGGTTCGTTCCGGTCAAGGCCGTGGCACTGCCGCTCGCGGCAAAAAAGCCATACGCCCTGGCGGCACAGATGTTTGCCCCGACACCGGTGCCGACAAGCGTGTTGATAAATGCCGCCTGCGCCGGGGTAAGGTTCGTGAAGGTCCGCGCGGTCGGGTTGACGCCCGGAATTGCAGGGATGGTAGCCGACGCCGTCAGGCCTGATGCCACGTTCGATGTAAAAAAGCCTGATTCATTACGCTGGCGGCGTTCGTATGCGGCAAAGAAGAACGTTCTGTCCTTTACGATCGGCCCGCCAAACGTTCCGCCGAATTGCGTTCGCGTATAAGCCGATTTGAACGGAGCGAACGCGTTTCGGGCCTGGATGCTCT
>JADYZI010000128.1 GCA_020853255.1 Acidobacteriota bacterium | reverse complement strand
TTCGCGAGAACGGAGCGACGCCGGCGACGATCGCGATCTTTGACGGTGAGATATGCGTTGGGCTGAACGACGCACAGATCGAGTCATTGGCGACCGCGACGGATGTGCGGAAGGTTTCTGTTCGCGACCTGCCGCTTGTTATCGCCGGAAAGCGCAACGGAGCGACGACGGTCGCGACGACGAGTTTGATAGCCGATCTTGCGGGCATTCGCGTCTTTTCGACCGGCGGCATTGGCGGTGTTCACCGCGGCGGGGTCTATGACGTTTCGGCCGATCTGCCGGTCCTTGCGAATACGCCGATCCTTGTTGTGTGTTCGGGCGCAAAATCTGTGCTTGATCTTCCCGCAACGCGCGAATGGCTTGAGACGTACGGTGTTGTGGTGCTTGGGTGGGGATGTGATGAATTGCCCGCGTTCTATTCACGTTCCAGCGGCCTCGCCATCGACGGGCGTGTTGAGACAGATCGCGGAGCGGCGGCAGTGTTAAAAGCACGGGATGAACTTGGGCTGCGAAGTGCTGTCGTTTTGGCCGTGCCGGTGCCTGAGCACGCGGCTATCGACGCGGATGAGTTAGAAGCAATGCTGGAAAAGGCGATGGCTCTCGCCGAGAAAAGTTCGATCAGCGGCAAGGAGATAACGCCGTTTCTGCTGTCTCAACTCTCCGAGATCAGCGGCGGAAAGACGCTGGCGGCAAACATTGCACTGCTTGAAAACAACGCCCGCGTCGCGGCGGAGGTTTCGCTTAGAATAGAACGATAGACAAGCCGGCCCTACGGCGTCGCTGCGTTCCCGCGGTCCATTTTTGTTTTCAATGACGCCATCCGCTTTTCAGCCTCCAACGCCTCGGCAGACGCGGGGAACTTCTCGGTCAATTCACGCCAACTTGCTCCCTCGTAATGATAAAGCCGCGTATTTGGATTGAATAAAAAAATGATCCCGATCTTTCGGTACCGGTCGAGCATATTGAAGTTGAGATAGTAGCTGTGAAGCGGAGCGGCGGACGCGGCCATCTCTCGGCGGCTAAGCCTTGAGGACGCGTCTTTTGAAAGTTTTGCGGCCGCTTCTTCCAACAGATCGCCGTAAAGGAGCAGTACCGCCGGGCGAAATTGAGATTGCGGGAAATGTTCAAAAAAGGCGGCCGCAAGTTCTATCTGTTCAAACCCGCTCGATGCCTGTATCAACCGTGCAAGCCGGGCATCATCGCCCTCGCGGAATTTGCCGAAAACTGCGTCGGCCTGCACCCAGCCGGAATAACCGGGCGGAGCGGACACGCGATAGAATTTGACGCCGTCCGCTTCGGCAACGCCGAGTATTCGCACCTTTCTGCCGCGCCGCATTCGCTGGACGGCCTCGGCAAAAAGGCTCGGCCTTGCTCGCAAGACCGAAAGCGTTTCATCCATCACAACCGCCCAACTGCCTGTCTCTTTTGGCTTTGCGGAGAGGGCAGCCGGCCTTTTCACAGTCGTTCGCGGCCGCCGTTGCGCATCGGCAGCAAATGCGAAAGACATGATCAGCATCAATGCTGTTCCAATTTTGCGTGAAAAGCTCATACTTTCAACCGCATGAACGTGTTATCTGGCACCGCGTATCGCCTTGTCCAACTTTTCATTGAGGCCGGCGTGATGAAAATGACAGATCGCTATCGCCAGGGCATCGGCCGCGTCATGTGGCGTCGGCGCAGCCTTAAGTCCGAGCAGCAGCCGCACCATCTCGCCGACCTGCTGTTTTTCGGCATTGCCGTATCCGACGACCGTTTTCTTGACCAACCGCGGGGCGTATTCAGCGATCGACAACCCGCGCTGTTCTGCCATAAGCAGCATCACGCCGCGGACCTGGCCGAGCTTCATCGCGACATTTACGTTCACCGAATAGAAAGCTTCTTCGATCGCCATTGCGTCCGGCCGGAGGCGTTCGGCCACCTCATCAACGCTGACAAAGATCTTGGCCAGCCGCTTTGAGAACGCCTGGCGCGGGTTTGACCGAACGACGCCGAACTCGACAAGCGAATACTTGTTCCCGCTGCCTTCGACGACACCCCAACCGAGCGTTTCGC
Organism: Acidobacteriota bacterium; assembly: GCA_020853255.1. The sequence goes on along the minus strand of JADYZI010000128.1, from coordinate 11,124 downwards.
TGCCTGGGTCGATACCTAAAACTCTCATCTGGCCTGATTATTCGGGATGCGGAAATGCTGACAAGATAACGCAGGTTATCCAAGGATGCAACTCTTGCGCAAGATGACCGCAGATCAGCATGGGTTTATGGCGTTTATGCACGATGGGGCAGTTGTTCGTCGGGAAGCATTCGCATTTTGTATAATGACGCAAGAAACCTTATGATTTCAGGATACACTTTTGCGCCCATAAGACGAGGAAAATGAACGCTCAAGCCGCCGCCCTACCCCCAAAACGATCTATCAGCACACTGCTCGCCGAGATCGTCGATTACGCCGGATTGTTTCCGCCATCGCTTTTGTCGATGAAAGAAGCGGTCGCCAATTATGCGCAGTATCGTTCCGGGGAACACGGCTGGATGCTTGGCAGATTCGTTTTGCCGGTCGCGCGCCTTAATGAATTTCTTGAGGCTGGCGAAGACCTTTTCTCCGACGGCGACCCGTGGCGGCTTAGTGTGTTGGCGGGCGAGGATATCGCGACGACGATCCGTGAGATAAAGCTGTTCAATTCACAGAACGCAGGCCGTGCGGTGTGCGATTCGCTGGAGGTCAAGGCGAACACCGCCTCAAAGATCGAGAATACGGTCGCGGCCCTGCCGGATGATCTGACGACGTATTTTGAGATCTCAACGGGCGAAAATTTTGCCGACCTGCTCTCGATGCTTTCGATAAAACGACAGCGGGCAAAGATACGGTCTGGCGGCACGACACATGAAGATTTTCCGCCGACGCGCGAGATCGTTCGGTTTGTGCGAACATGCATGGCGGCAAATGTGCCGTTCAAGGCAACGGCGGGGCTGCATCATCCCATACGCTGCTTTCGCCCGCTGACCTACGCCGTGAACGCGCCGCGCGGAACAATGCACGGCTTTTTGAACGTTCTGCTGATGACAGGCTTTGCCCGCGAAAGCTTTCGCGTCGCCCTGCTTGAAGAACTGATGGAGGAAGAGTTCGACGAGATATTTGCCTTTCGCGACGATGGCGTGGCCTGGCGGGGCGAATATTTCCTATCAGCCGCCCAACTCGACATCCTGCGGCGCAAAGGCATGATCTCATTCGGCTCATGCTCCTTTACAGAACCGGTCGATGACCTGAAGGCCTTAGGCCTGCTCTAGGCAGAAACACGACCGGTAGGGAGTGTGCCCCTGGACATATACACATCCGTAAGGAGCCTGCCCCCGGCAGATAGATGACCGCCAGGAAGTACTCCCCGTACAAACAACTATGTCTGATCACGAATGGGACGATAACCAATTTCCCCTAGCCTACCTCATCACCATCAGGACCTACGGCACGTGGCTCCACGGTGATCAGCGAGGGTCGGTGGACAGGCACGGCAAGAACCTGTATGGTGCCGACCGAATAGCCCTCGATCCGGTGTATTCGGTAACAATGGAAAGGAACATGAGTTCCGAGGTTTTTTTGCTTGACGGTCCGCAGCGAGCCGTTGTGGAGTTAGCTATCCGGAACGTTTGTGTTCATCGTGTCTTTGGCCTGTCCGCCATTCACGTTAGAACCAATCACGCGCACATAGTAGCCTCCGCCCAAGCACCACCGAATTCGGTCATGAACGCCTTTAAGTCGAACGCGACGCGAGAACTCCGAGAGGCAGGTTTAATTGGACCGGATCAGCGCGTCTGGTCCCGCGGCGGAAGCACTCGGTATTTGTGGAAACGTAGTAACGTGGCGAGAGCGGTCGATTATACGGTTAACGGCCAAGGCGACGATCTGCCTGACTTCTGAAGGTCGGCATACGGACTCAGGTAACACGAGCTATCCGTACATTGGTTAAGGGGGCAACTTCCTTCCGGTCGTGTTTCCGCCTTCGAGGCAGAAACCTGAGCGGTAGCGAGGGTGCCCGAATGATACAAAAGAGAAAGGAGTCTTTCCGTACATTGGTTAAGGGGGCACACTCCCTACCGGTCGTGTTTCCGCCTTCGAGGCAGAAACCTGAGCGGTAGCGAGGGTGCCCGAATGATACAAAAGAGAAAGGAGTCTTTCCGTACATTGGCTAAGGGGGCACACTCCCTACCGGTCGTGTTTCCGCCTTCGAGGCAGAAACCTGAGCGGTAGCGAATCAAAGACTAATATGACCTACGCGATCAACGAAACCCATGACCCGAATTTGCGAAGCTGGGTCGAATCCGCTAATGACCCGAATACGGATTTTCCGATACAGAATTTGCCGTTTTGTGTCTTTTTCGACGATATAAAGGAACACAAGGAAATTCAAATTGGGGTTTTGATTGGGGATCAGGTACTGAATGTTGATTTCTGTTTCGAGGACGGCTTATTCGATGGTTCGTATCATGAATTTTTGGGAAGCCGCAGAATGTGGTCCGGTCTGGATGGGCTGATGGATTTTCCGATTTATCGTCGCACGGAACTCCGTAAGCGAATATGTGAAATTCTTTCTCAACGTTTCGATAAACAGAGTGTAGTTCAAAAACATCTATCGAATCGCACGGATTGCATGTTTGAAGATACTCCCGCCGTTATCGGCGACTACACCGACTTCTACTGCTCGATCTATCACGCGACGAATGTCGGGTCAATGTTTCGGCCGGACAATCCGTTGATGCCGAATTATAAGTACGTGCCGATCGGATATCATGGGCGGGCTTCGTCGATCGTTATTTCGGGTACGGACATCAAGCGGCCGTATGGGCAGAATCGGAGCGATGTGGAGAAGCCGCCGGTTTTTATTCCGGCGAAGAATTTGGATTATGAGATGGAGCTTGGCTTTTTTGTCGGGCAGGGGAACGATCTCGGAACGCCGATACCGATCGGCGAAGCTGAGGAGCATATTTTTGGCGTTTGCCTCGTGAACGACTGGTCGGCACGCGATATTCAGGCTTGGGAGTACCAGCCGCTTGGGCCGTTTTTGGCGAAGAACTTTGCGACAACGATCTCGCCGTATGTTGTGACGATGGAGGCGTTGGCTCCATTCAGAACACCGGCATTCGAACGCGACCCGGACGATCCGCAGCCGCTTGATTATCTGAATGATCGGCAAAATCAAAAGTTCGGCGGCCTCGATATCAATCTTGAGGTTTATATTCAGACCGAGAAGATGCGGGACGAGAAGATCGAACCGCACCGCCTTAGCCGCTCGAACACGAAAGACCTATATTGGACCGTCGGCCAGATGTTGACGCACCACGCATCGAACGGCTGCAATCTGCAAACCGGCGACCTGATGGCGACGGGAACGGTAAGCGGCAAGGAAAAAGACGAACGCGGCTGTTTGCTCGAACGCACATGGCGCGGCACCGAACCGCTTGAACTGCCGTCTGGCGAACAGCGGCGCTTTCTTGAAGACGGCGACGAGATAATAATGAAAGGCTTCTGCGAACGCGAAGGCTTTCGCCGTATCGGCCTGGGCGAGTGCCGGGGGCGCATCATTCCGGCGGGGTGAATTTTAACGCAGAAACGCGGAGACGCAGACAAGAATTGAGATTTGCTCTGTGTCTCCGTGTCTCTGTGGTTTGACCACGTCGTTTGCTAAGATTCAACTATTGAGCATTGAAGCTTTTATTTTGGTCGGCGGCCGATCGGCCAGGCTGGGCCGCGATAAGGCGTTGGAGCAGCTTGGTGGCAAGACGCTTGCGGAGCGGGCGCTAGCGGCTGTTCGAGATTCGGGCATTGCGGAAAAGATCACCTTTGTCGCCGGCAGCAGGGTCGCGTTTGCCATCGAGGCTGAGCGCCTTTCGGCACCATTTATCTTCGATACTATCGAAGGACGCGGGCCGGTAGGCGGGCTCCGCACGGCGTTGACGAATACCTCGGCGGAGTGGGCCTTTATTCTTGCGTGCGACCTGCCTTTTGTGACGGCTGAATTGATCAAGCGGCTGGCCGCCTTTACCTGCGGAGTTCACGGCAGTATCGGGGCCGTTGTTCCTGAGCAGGCGGATGGCCGGATACAGCCTCTGTGCGGTTTCTATCGGGTGGCGGCGGCAGGGCCGATCGTCGAAGAGATGATCGTCCGGCCGCGTCCGGCACCGTCGATGCAAAGCATTGTCGAACGCCTGGAGGCGCGGACAGTGAGCCCGGCAGAGTACGGCCCGTCCGCGGAGCCGCCGATCGCATCGTATTTCAACAACATAAATACCGAAGACGATCTTAAGGAAGCGCACGAATTAGAACGCAAACTTTTGGGAAGTTAAGAAATCTAACCAAAGGGAACACTGAACCGTCGGAGAAAATCGATTATGCCTTCGTGCTCTCGGTGTCCTCTGTGGTTAGAATAATAAAAGATGGACCTTGTTCTGGATAAATTTAAGGAAGAGTGCGGGGTCTTTGGCATTTTCGGGCATCACGAGGCTTCGACCCTCACTCAACTTGGCCTGTTCGCGCAGCAGCATCGCGGACAGGAGGCATGCGGGATAGTTTCCAGCGACGGCCGCGACCTGCACCAGTTCCGTTCGCAGGGACTGGTCGCCGATGTGCTGAATGAGGATGTGCTCAAACGGCTTGTCGGTACGGCTGCGATCGGGCATACGCGTTATTCGACCAGCGGCCGGAACACGATCAAAGAAGTTCAGCCGTTCTCGGTCACGTGCCAGCATGGCGATATTGCGGTTTGTCACAACGGCAATCTGCCGTTTGCTGAGGCCCGGCGGCGGGAGCTCGAAAAGGATGGTGCTATCTTTTCGTCCACGTCCGATACCGAAACTATCCTGCACAGCATTGCCCGGACAAAGGCAAACAGTGTGATCGAGGCCATAGAGAAGGTGCTAAAGGATACCGAGGGCGCATTTTCTCTCCTCTTCCTGACGCCGGACTGTCTGGTCGCCGTGCGCGATCCGCGCGGGTTTCGCCCGCTTAGTTTGGGTAAGCTGGGTGATGCGTGGTGCGTTGCATCTGAAACCTGCGCCTTTGACCTGATCGACGCGAAATACGTTCGCGAGATCGAACCAGGCGAAATGCTCATCGTCGATAAGAACGGAATCGGATCCCGGCATCCGTTCGAGCAGAAGCCAAAGGCGGTCTGCACCTTCGAGCACGTTTATTTCTCACGGCCCGATTCGATAATCTTTGGGCGCTCAGTGAACGAATCGCGACACAAGATGGGAAAGCAGCTTGCCATCGAACAGCCAGCCGAGGCCGATCTTATCGTGCCGGTGCCGGATTCGGGCGTTGCCGCTGCGATCGGATACGCGAAGGAATCAGGTATCAATTACCGCCAGGCGATAATCCGCAATCACTATGTCGGCCGTACGTTTATCGAACCGACACAGTCCATCCGATCTTTTGGCGTGCGCCTAAAGCTGAACCCGATAAAGGACCTGATCGACGGCCAGCGCGTAGTTCTTGTGGATGACTCGATAGTACGCGGGACCACCTCAAAGAAACTTGTCGAAATGGTCCGCGAAGCCGGGGCCAAAGAGGTCCACTTGCGTATTTCGTGCCCGCCGACGACACACTCTTGCTACTACGGCGTCGATACGCCGCATCGCCAGGACCTGATCGCCGCCCGCATGTCCACCGAAGAGGTCTGTGCTTATATAGGCGCTGACTCGTTAGGTTATCTATCCCTCGAAGGAATGCTCGAAGCAATTGGCATCGATCCGGCTTCCGCCTGCAACGCCTGCTGGTCGGGCAATTATCCAACGCTTATCGCCAATAGTCAGACTGCCTGAAGCCCCAAGCCTCCCGCACCGCGAAAAACATTCAACGGTCGGTCAAATTGATCAAAAATATCCGGTCAGTCTGACAGGAAAATCCGGTCTTATTTTCTATTGTCTCCGCCTAAGTCGTGTATTTGCATTAGTTGGCGAATTGGCACGGTCTTTGATAAGTGAAGGTGACGGCATGCGCCGAGTTTTTTCATCTCGTACGGAGTTATGGAAATGAGACAATTAGACAAAATCCTCATCATTTTGAAAAGGGCGACGTTGGTTGCGGTGGTCTATTCGTTGATCGTGACGAATATGGTCGCCGCCGGTGTGATCGCCCCCTACCGAAACGCCCCCACGACCGCCTCATCGGCAGTTTCCAGCTTTACCACCGATCTGACGCAACTTGGCCGTGACGGAAGACTGCGTGAGAACCTAAACCTTGAGGGCGATACGCTTCGCCTTATGAAGGTGTTAGCCGGAAACGGAAAGCGACAGCCGGTCATTGTTGACGAGAAAGGCGAGAATCAGGACTTTATCGTCGAACAGCTTGCGATCCGCATTGCGAATGGCAGCGTAGACGAGAGCCTGGCCGGTGTCTCCATACTTAAACTCGAGACGGCGAACCTTTTCTCCAACGCAAAAACGGCGGCGGAAGCTTCCGCCAAGATCGAATCGGTGCTGGATAAGGTACTCACCTCGAATGCCCACACGATATTGTTCGTCAATGAACTGACGAATGTTCTCGATGCCGGAAAAGGCGGGCAGAAGCTGCTCGAAAACGTTGCGAACGGCAAACTGCGGATCATCGGCGGAAGCCCAAAAGCAGCATACGATGCGAAGATAAGCAAGGACGCCGTATCACTGTTTGAAAAGATCGAGATTGATGGGGCATATCTTGAAGGTACTGCCTCAGAAAACAACCTACCTACCGCATCCGAGTCCTTTCGCGGTGATAATGTTTCGCCGGACCTGCGTGAAATGCTTGCGAAGGACCCGTCTGGTACGGAACGCGTCGATGTGATCCTTCAGGCAAAAGATGCTGACAACGCCGCGCTCAGGGCCATAATGGCCAACGGTGAAGCACGCATCAGCGATCGTATCGGTAAGGGCGAGACGCTCGTCGTCAATCTGCCGCTCTCGACCGTGCAAACGCTTTCAACTAGCGGCCTTATCAATTACGTTTCTCCGGACCGCCAGATCGAGGCGCTCGGACATCTCGAAGACACAAGCGGTATAGGACAAAATCGGGCCCAGTCAATTGGATTCGGACGATCTCGCGCTTACACGATCGATGGGTCAGGTGTTGGGGTTGCGATCCTCGATTCAGGTGTCTACAGCGGACACAAGGCTTTTAAGGAACTTGATGTTTCACAGATAGCGTTTCAAAAGAGCTTTGTACAGGGTGATACAAGCACAGACGACGCGTTTGGACACGGTACTCATGTAGCATCGATCGCCGCGGGAAGTATGAGCCGCAATTCTGGTGCGTATCGTGGAATAGCTCCGAACGCGAAGCTCATCAACCTGCGTGTCCTGAATTCACAGGGCAAGGGAACCACTTCCTCGCTTCTTGCGGCGATGGACTGGCTGATCGAGCACAAGGACGAATACAACATCCGCGTCGCGAACCTCAGCTTGGGCGTTCCTTCCATCGATACATGGACGAACGATCCGCTTTGCCGTAAGGCACAGCAGCTGAATTTTTACGGTATTCTTGTGGTTGCCGCTGCAGGTAATCACGGCAAGAACGCCTCCGGGCAGAAGATCTACGGACAGATCCATAGCCCGGGGAACGATCCGTCAGTCCTGACCGTTGGAGCGTCAAACGGCCTCGGTACCGACTCACGTGCGGACGACATCGTAGCGACATACAGCTCGCACGGCCCAACGCGCAGCTATTACGTTGATCCTTCGGGCACGCACTATGACAATGTCATTAAACCCGATATCGTGGCTCCGGGAAATAAAATCGTTGCTGCAAAGGCGCGGTCATCGAGCTATCTCATTTCCACGAACCCATCGCTGATGACATCTGATATGGACCTTCTTGGTGACGATGATGACGTGATGTACCTTTCGGGAACATCTATGTCGGCACCGATGGTTTCCGGAGCTGCAGCGTTGCTGTTCCAGATGAACCCGAAACTTACACCGACAATGGTCAAGATGCTGCTCGAATACACAGCGCAGCCATTGAACGGCTACAACATGTTTGAGCAAGGGGCGGGACAATTGAATATCGACGGAGCGATCCGGGTTGCACGTGCGTTCAAGTTCGATAAGGACTTTAACCAGTACAATAAAGACAGTTCGATCCTTCAAAGCGGACAGTCGATACCAACGGCAAGTACAGAGATCGCAGGATACACGTTCCCGTGGGCGCAAGGCATTATTGCCAACGCGACCTATATTTCTGGTGCAAACCTGGTTAAGAAGTTCCAGCCGGTTTACCGGAACTTCTTCTGGTTCGAATCGGGCATTCAATACAACTCCAATGGGTCGCCCTCAGTGAATGCGAATTATGGCGGCGGGCTGACGCTCGGGAAGAACGTTCTTTGGAGTAACGGTGCAGCCATGGGCGGCGGTACTGTCCTAATGCCTTCGGGTGTACTTGTCGGTGACGGGGTCCTGGTTGGTGACGGTGTGCTTGTTGGCGATGGAGTTCTGGTCGGCGACGGAGTGCTTGTTGGTGATGGAGTTTTGGTCGGCGATGTCACTCAGTCACATTCGGTCATGACAAACGGTGACGATACCGCTGCAATGCAGTAGTTAACGTCAAACGTCCGGATCAAGATCCGATCTATCAAAGGCGGGCCGCTTGCGGCTCGCCTTTTCGACCTCCTCGGACATTCTTTCCGTAATTCAGTCTGACCGATTCGGTCATTCAAATTGACCGATCAGGCCTGCATCACGTACTCAACAAACGATACAAGTCACTTATTAGCAATACTTAAGTCCTTGGCACGCGCCTTGATAAAGGAGTCTCTGGCAACGAGGTCCTTTTTAACCTTGAAGGAGCCAGAACGATGAAAATGTTAACCAACTATTCAATTTTAACCAGGGCGTTCACGCTGACGCTGCTATATTCGTTTATCTTTACGAATATGGCCGCCGCCGGTGTGATCGCCCCCTACCGAAACACCCCCACGACCGCCTCATCGGCTGTTTCTAGCTTTACCACCGATCTGACACAGCTTGGCCGTGACGGAAGACTGCGTGAGAACCTAAACCTTGAAGGCGATACGCTTCGCCTCATAAAGGTGTTAGCCGGAAACGGAAAGCGACAGCCGGTCATTGTAGACGAAAAAGGCGAGAATCAGGACTTTATCGTCGAACAGCTTGCGATCCGCATTGCGAATGGCAGCGTAGACGAGAGCCTGGCCGGTGTCTCCATTCTCAAACTCGAGACAGCGAATCTCTTCTCCAACGCAAAAACGGCAGCGGATGCTTCCGCCAAGATCGAATCGGTGCTGGATAAGGTACTCACCTCGAATGCCCACACGATATTGTTCGTCAATGAACTGACGAATGTTCTCGATGCCGGAAAAGGCGGGCAGAAACTGCTCGAAAACGTGGCAAACGGCAAACTGCGGATCATCGGCGGAAGCTCGAAGGCAGCTTACGACGCCAAGATCAAGACGCGGCCGGAAGTTGCGGCGCTCTTTGACGGGATCATCATTACCGATGGATCTGCACAGTTCTCAGATACTTCCGCTGCAAGCGGTTCGAACGGATACCGCGGCGACAACGTATCGCAGGATCTGCGCGAAATGCTTAAGAATGATCCATCCGGCTCAAGCCGTGTTGACGTGATCCTTCAGGCAAAAGATGCCGACAGCAGCGCGATGCGCTCGCTTTTGGCAAACGGCCAGGCGAGGATACTTGATCGGATCGGCAAGGATGACACGCTGGTCGTCAATATGCCGCTCTCGACGGTTCAAGAGCTGTCGACAAGCGGGATGATCAACTACGTTTCGCCAAACCGTTCGACACGCGTGACCGGCCACATCGAGGACGCGACCGGGCTGACCCTTATGCGGTCGCAGCCCGCCAGCGGCTCGCGTGCGGCCTATACGCTGGACGGAAGCGGCGTTGGAGTTGCGGTGCTCGATTCAGGCATTTATTCTTCGCACAACGGTTTCAAGAACGGCAGCAATTCGCGCATCGTCGCTAATGTAAATTTCACGACCTCGACGCTGACGGCGACCTCCGATAACTACGGTCACGGCACGCACGTCGCAGGTTTGGCGGCGGGAAGCTCTTCATCCAACGGCGGCGCATATAAAGGCGTTGCTTCGGGTGCGAACATCATCAGCGTCAAGGTGCTGAACGATCAGGGACAAGGCCAGATGTCATGGCTGCTCAATGGTTTGAACTGGGTTCTCCAGAATCGCGCGGCTTATAACATCCGCGTTGTTAACCTCAGCCTTGGTTCGGACGCGATCGACACATACACGAACGATCCGGTCTGTCTAAAGGTCAAGGAATTGGCCAATGCCGGCATCGTTGTCATCGCCGCGGCCGGAAACCTTGGTAAAGCAAGCAGCGGCCAGGAAGTTTACGGACGCATCCACTCGCCGGGCAACAGCCCGTATATTATCACCGTCGGAGCGAGCAATAGCTACGGTACGACATCGCTGGCGGATGATTCGATCGCTTCGTTCAGTTCACGTGGACCGACGCGCAGTTCCTATACGACGGCTTCCGGTACCAAGGTATATGACAACCTGATCAAGCCGGACATCGTCGCTCCGGGAAACAAAGTCATCTCGGCCAAGTCACCTGGCAACGAAATGTCGATACTCAGCCCGACGCTGAATCTTCTCGATGACGCTCTTACTCCCGCCGGCGACAAGATGATGTACATGAGCGGCACATCGATGTCGGCTCCGGTGGTTGCCGGTGCGGCTGCTCTTCTGCTTCAGGTCAACCCGAACCTGACGCCGAACATGGTCAAGATGATCCTGCAGTACACGGCAAGGCCTATTGCCGGTGCCGATATGTACGAACAGGGTGCGGGTGAACTCAACATTGAAGGCGCTGTACGCGTAGCACGATCGCTTCGTACCGATGTTGATTTCCAGACACTGACGAAAGGAGCTTCGATGGTCCCGACCGGTTGGGTAGCCCCCACACCGACAACGACGATCGGCGGCAACACGTTCACCTGGTCTCAGTTGACGTTCGGCAATGCATCGTTCCTGACGGGCCAGAACCTGATCTCGCAGTTCCAGCTTGTTTACAAGCGCGAGTACATTCCGAATTCGGGACTCACCGTCAGCGGTTCGACGGTTTCGCTTAATACTTCGACGTATTACTCGACCGGCCTTACCCTGACCCGCAATGTAATGCTAAGCAACGGCGGAGCGTTAGGTTCGGGCACGGTGATGCTTTCGTACGGCGTTCTCGTTGGCGACGGCGTGCTTGTCGGTGACGGAGTGCTTGTCGGCGACGGTGTACTCGT
>JADYZI010000127.1 GCA_020853255.1 Acidobacteriota bacterium | reverse complement strand
TGCCATTGGCGGCGGCGGGGCCATCGGCGGCGGCATGCTGCCCATGCCCCTTGAGGCATTTGCATAATCTTCGGTCGATGACAACCCCTTCAACTGAAGCAGCAGGTTGTTCTGGTTGGTCGAGTAGGACAGGCCGTCCTCGAGCGAGATGAGTTTCGTTTCGATCAGCTTTCGGATAACCGAATCGAAATCCTGCATACCGTCTATTTCGCCGTCACGGATCGCGTCGAGCAGCGTTTTGCCCTCGCTTTCGCCCTTCTCGATATACTCACGCGTTCGTGGGTTCGATTTCAGTATCTCGACCGCCGCAATACGGCCGCTGCCGTCTATCTTTGGAATAAGGCGTTGAGAAATTATATAGCGAAATGTCTGCGCCAAGCGTGTTCTGATTATGCGTTCTTCGTTCTTTGGATAAAGCCCGATAATGCGGTCGATGGTCTTCGAAGCGTCGATAGTGTGCAGTGTTGAGAGCACGAGGTGGCCTGTTTCCGCCGCTTCCAGGGCAATTTCAGCCGTTTCCAGATCACGCATCTCGCCGACCAGAATGACTTTCGGTGCTTGTCTAAGGGCGGCACGCAGGGCAGATGCAAAATCTTTTGTGTCGGCACCAACTTCACGCTGGTTGATAGTGCATTTCTTGTGGTTGTGCAGAAATTCGATCGGGTCTTCGATCGTTACAATATGATAGCTCTTTGTCTCGTTGATCTGGTCGATTATTGCCGCCAGCGTCGAACTCTTTCCCGATCCGGTCGGGCCGGTAAGGAGCACTACACCGTTCCTTATTTCGCAAATATCCGCCAACTGCGGCGGCAGTCGAAGCGATTCGAAACTCGGTACCTCATGCGGAATGACACGCATTACGATCGAATACGAATTTCGCTGCTGAAAAATATTTACGCGAAAGCGGCATTTTCCCGGCAGTGCATAGCTCAGGTCGGCGGTCCGCGTTCTTGCAAGCTGCATAGCGGCATCCGCGTTGTCACGCAGGATCGACATCGCGATCATCTCTGTTTGATACGCCGTCAGCCTTCCCATCCCAAGCGGGGTCACCGAGTGAAGTTTTCCGTTTATCTCGACCTGCGGCTTTTGCCCGCACGAAAAGTTCAGATCGCTTACATTGTCCGAAGTAAGCAGCATCTGCTCAATAATGGGTGCTACATCAAGCAAACTCATTGGGTGGGTAACTCCTGGAAAGTTTCAAAATGGGCGGGTTAGGTGTGCGCCCAAGCTGCCACCGGAGATGGCCGCTTGGCTACGAGCTATTATCACCTATACGACCAAGCAATTGCAAGTGTTATTTGAAACTTGTTAAACATTGCTGGCCTGGTGTCCGGCATCAATTGAGAGCAGCGATCGCATCTTTTGCTCGATCCCGCCGCAATCAGCAAGAACGGTTCGGATCACGGCCGCGGAATCGGCGCCTGCCGCGAGCACGGCCGCAAGGTTGGTTTCGTCGATGCCGCCGATAGCAATAAGCGGAAGGTTTCCGGCAATATCCTTTACGGCGGCAAGCAGCTTGAGGCCGACGACCGGGTCGGGGTCTTCTTTCGACGAGGTCGGGAATATCGGGCCGAAAGCGAGATAGTCGATCGGGAGCTTGACCGCTTCCGCAACTTGCGACAGTGAGTGGGTCGAGTAGCCTATTATTGCTTCTTCGCCAAGAAGCCGACGTGCGTGGACGGGTGAAAGATCGTGTTGGCCGAGATGAACACCGTCGGCATTGAGGGCCATTGCGATGTCAACGCGATCGTTAATTATCAACCGCACGCCATTGGCTTGAGCGAAATTCAAAGCCTTGCGAGCGGAATCGAAAAACTGTCGCGCTGATGTGTGCTTTTCACGAAGCTGAATAAGAGAAGCTCCGCCCACCGCCATTTTTGTTACCTGTTCGAGCAGGGAAAGAGCGGAGATAGCTGTGTCTGTTATGGGATAGATCTTCGGAAATTCAATCTTCACGCCGGTTCATAGAGCCGTGAGATGTCATTAGGTCCCATTTCATCGGCAAGGGCTTTTACCATCAAGTATCCATCTTCACCGTCGTTGTAATACTGCGAGATCTGCTGGGTAATGAGGAATCCGCACGTCCTGTACAGGCTTTGGGCCGCCGTATTTCCGACACGCACTTCGAGAACGATCGAGGTTATCCCGCGTTCGATAAGCGCGCGGTCAAGCTCGGCCAGCATTCGTTCGGCAAGCCCGCGGCGCCGATGCTCAGGCGCAACACCGATGGTGGTTATGTGCGCGATCCGGTTGTCGCCAACAAGAACGCATAGAAAGCCGGCCATCTCATTCTCCGCAGTAGCGATCTGAAAGCATAGTGCGTTGGGTTGGGAAAGCAGATACGAAAATGTGTGTTTGTTATAGTTTTCGCCATCTTCAAAACAACGAAAATTAAGATAGAGCACCTCATTCAGATGGTTCGGTGTAAGCGGCGCGACACAATAATCGGTCTGCGCGGCCGGTTCGACCACGGTGATCCGGCGTGCGGCGGCCGGTACGAAAAAATTGCGGAGAGCCTGGAGGAAGGCCATAAAATGCTTATTCGATGAACATGCAGTCGCCGTAGCTGTAAAACCGGTAATGCTCCGCGACCGCATGCCGGTATGCTTCCATTATAAGTTCATGCCCGCCGAATGTTGCAACCAAAATCAATAGGGAACTTTGCGGCAGGTGAAAATTTGTCAGCAGGGCGCCGATAGCCTTGAATTGGCGGCCGGGCACGATCGTCAGGTCGGCATTGCCCGTCGCGGCCGCAAAATGCCCATGGCGTTCGATCATGTATTCGAGCGTTCGCGTGGTGGTTGTTCCGACTGCTACGATCTTCCGTTTTTCCAGGCGGGCCTGCTCTAGCTTTGCGGCCGCCTTTTCGCTGATCTCAAACCGTTCAGGCGCGACCCTATGGCCGCTGAGATCTGCAGACCTAACCGGTTCAAACGTGCCGTAGCCGACGTGCAGCGTTATTTCGGCGGTCTCGACGCCGCGCTCGGCTATCTGATCAAAGATCTTCTGGGAAAAATGCAGGCCGGCTGTCGGCGCGGCAATGGCCCCGCGACGGCTCGCAAAAACGGTTTGATAACGTTCGCGGTCGCCGTCCTGGGCTCGGTGGTCGCGGTGAATGTACGGCGGCAGCGGCGTGCGGCCAATATCGTCGATGACCGTGTCAAACTGGGTACCGTTATCGAACCGGACAACCAGCCTACCGTCCTCGCGTTTCTCCAGCACCTCGGCGGAGAGCCTTTCGTCAAGATCGACACGCTTGCCTGGTCTTAGCCGCCGGCCGGGTTTTGCGAGAACTATCCAGACGAGTGGTTCGATCTCTTCGACCAGAAAGATCTCTACGCGTGCCCCCGTTTCGCTTCTGCCCAACAGCCTCGCCGGAAAAACCCGGGTGTTATTCAGGACAAGAAGGTCGGTGGCTCGCAACCTTCGCGGGAGATCGGCAAACGCCGCATCCGCAAGGGCCTTACGGCCGCGGTTTACTACAAGCATCCGCGATGCGGCCCGATCAGGCAGCGGTTCCTGGGCGACCAGTTCGAGCGGAAGTTCGAAGTCGTAATCGGATAGCTCCATTCGTGACTATTGTAACGGTTCGCCCGACCAAATGTGACCTTTGCGGAGCTTGCAGTTAGCTATCGGGCCAACGTTCGTATCTCGGCAATGATGTCAGGAAGCGTCCCGATCACTGAATCGATCTCTTCGATCGTTGTAAATCGGCTGAGTGAAAAGCGGATCGAACCCATTGCGTAGGAATAGGGAACGTTCATCGCCTGAAGTACGGGCGAAGCCGCATGGTCCGCGGAGGCACAGGCCGAGCCGGTCGAAACGCAGGTGCCGAAGTCGTTGAGTCGGGCGAGGATCGCTTCGCCGTTCGTGTTCTCGAATGAGATATTCGAGGTATTTGGCAGCCTTTTTGCCGGATCGAACGTCCCGTTCAGGCGCGAGTTCGGGATCTGTTTGAGAATACCGCTCTCGAGCCGGTCTCGCAGCGAGCGGACCCGTCCCATTGCCGAAAGATCGCCGGCCAGGCCGGCCGCGGCCCCGAGCCCGACGATCTGATGCACGGCTTCGGTGCCTGGGCGTCGGCCGCCTTCCTGGCCTCCGCCGGCCAGCCACGGCGCCAAACTGGCCCCGCTGCGAATGTAAACCGCACCAATACCCTTTGGCGCGTGAAATTTGTGGCCGGAAATCGCATAAGTATCGATCGCCGTATTTTTCAGATCGATCGGCACCTTGCCGGCGGCGTTCACACCGTCCACGTGAAAATGCGCGTCGGACCGGGCCTTTACCAAAGCCGCGATCTCTTTGACCGGAAAGACGGCCCCGGTCTCATTATTTGCGTGCATTATTGAAACAACCGCCGTCTGCTGAGTAACCGCCGCGGCGATCCTTTTAGGATCGATCAGACCGTCAGCATCCACGTCGGCCCGCGTCACACGAATACCTTTAGGTTCCAATCTTGCGCAAAGGTTTCGCACTGCTTCGTGTTCGACATTTGTGATCACGATATGATCGCGGCCCGGGAACATTTCCAGCCCTGCCGTGATCGCCCAGTTATCGCCTTCTGTGCCGCCGGATGTGAACACGATCTCCGCCGGGACAGCCGCACCGAGAAACGATGCCACAGAGGCACGCGACCGTTCGATGGCCTTGCGTGCCATGCGTCCTAATGCATGTGCCGACGAAGGGTTCCCGTACGCTTCGGCCATAAACGGCATCATGGCATCCAAAACCTCGGGTGCGATGCGTGTAGTGGCGTTATTGTCGAGGTATATCATAGTCGGCTCAGAATAGGCCCGGGGCCAATTTACCATTTCGGATTTAGCCTTTACAATTAGCACTGCTGTGTCTGCATCATTAAAAATAACCGAGCCGAACGGACGGGTCTGGGAATTTACCCTTGAACCCGGGGCAACTTACTCGATAGGGCGTGCCAAGGACAATGATATTGTCCTTAACGACCGCCGTGCGTCGCGAAAGCACGCCCGTGTGATTTCGGTCGACGGCCGGTTCAACGTAGTTGACGGCTATCTCGAAAACGGTGAGCTTGTGCGCAGTGTGAACCATGTTTTTGTTAACGGTTCGCCTATGCTCGAAAAAGTTCTCGAATCGGGCGATGCGGTCATCATTGGCGAAAGCCGGCTTGAGTTCACGGCCCTCTCGGCGCCCAACCCGAGCGGGCCGCTGCCGGAGCTGCTCAGAAGGTCGATCTCGGGTGACCATCTCGATTCGGGCAGCGCCAAGGTGACTACCGAAGGCGTCAATTTTGACGATAAACCGCTTGGGCATACACAGGTGCAGATATCGGCAAACGAGATAATCGGCCGCCAGAGCCATCTCTCGATCGAAACCGCAGCCGCTACTCCGGAAGAAATAAAGGACCTTCGCAGAAAGGCCAAGATGCTCGAATTGCTCTACGAAATGAGCAGGTCGATCGGAACCGTGTTTGACCTAAAGCAGATATTTGAAAAGGCGACCGACCTGATCTTTCGCGGAACACCGGCCGACCGTGTTGTGGCCTTGATCGCGGACGAGACGGTTGACGGGAAGATATTGGATTACAGCCTGTTCCCGATCGCGGTCAGAACGCGCGATGAAAATACGGATAAACTTACGTCAAACCTGACGATCAGCCGCACGATCACGC
>JADYZI010000126.1 GCA_020853255.1 Acidobacteriota bacterium | reverse complement strand
TAGATCGTTTTATGCAGCGGCGGATACTGATTATCGACGACCACGACGATCTCGCAAGCGCGCTTGGCGAGGTCTTTTCGCACGTCGGCCATGACGTCCGCATCCTTCCGAACCGCGAAGAGGCGATCAAACTGGGCCCGCTCGAAACTTTCGACATCGTCATTTCTGACCTCGATGTGAGTTCAGCTGCCGGATCTGCTCCTGCAGATTGCGGTGTTGCCCGCTGCCTTCCGAATCCGACCTTTGCCGAAGGGATCGACCGTCTCAAGATATTCAAGCTTTGCGCGGCCCTTTTCCGACAAGAAGAGTTTGTCGAGGAAGAACTGCAGCAGATCGTCGCGACCGTGCTCGATTACAAGATCCGCTTTGTCGATAAGGAAGATGAGGTGCAGAAGCTCGTCGAACATATCGAATTTGAGCTGCCGAGCGTCATTTCGCTGATGCACATCGTTCTCGAATACCTGATGAAGCGTGTCGAGAAACTCGGCGTCGTAAAACCGGAAAGATCGAACCTGTTTGTCGCCCTGGACGAGGCGTTTGTGAACGCCGTGAAGCACGGGAACAAGTTCGATACGACGAAGATCGTGCGTATCGCTGCCGAGATCTCGCCCGCTGAGGCAAAGTTTACCGTCGAGGACGAAGGCGACGGCTTTGATGTCAACTCGATCCCTGATCCGCTCGACCCGCAGAATCTCTTCAAAACAAGCGGCCGCGGCGTCCTGTTCATCTACAACATCATGGACGAGGTCAAATACAACGACCGCGGCAACCGCCTGACAATGGTCAAAAAAGCGGCCGAGCCGCCAGATGCGACAACTTGATCTATGGAACGTTTCACTGTGACGATCGAAGAAGACGGTGGAATCGTAGTTCCGCCTGAAATACTTAACTCCTTGGGTCTTAAAGACGGCGGCACGGTAGCTCTCGAAGATATCGACGGAAAACTTGTAATCCGAAAGGATGAAGGAAATTGGGATGAGATGGCTTCCGAATGAAGGTCACGATCGCACAGATCAACACTACTAACGGTGATGTTGCCGGCAACACGGCGAAGATCGTCGCTGCGATCGAGAAGGCAAAGGCCGAGGGCTCGGACCTCGTCGTTTTCCCCGAGGTAGCAACTCACGGCTACACGTCGCAGGATTGGTTCCAGGATCGTGACATCGTGACTCATGTCGGCGAACCGCTTGCCGAGATCATTCCCGCAACAACCGGCATTACTGCGATCGTCGGGACCGTTCGCCCAAATGAAGATAACGACGGCAGAAGGCTTTACAACTCTGCTGCCGTGATCTCGGATGGTGTGTTGCTCGGTTTTGCGGACAAATCGCTGCTGCCGGAATACGATGTCTTTGACGATCCGCGTTGGTTCGAGCCTGCAGAATCAGGGACGCATCGCCTTTTTGAGATCGCCGGCAAGAAGGTCGGTGTCGTCGTCTGCGAAGATTTTTGGAACGACAAGACGTTCTGGAAAGACCGCCTTTATGAGACAGACCCGACCGACGAGGTCATTTCGCTCGGCGCCGAGATCCTCGTTTCGATCAACGCATCGCCCTACAACAAAGGAAAGATCCGGCTTCGCTGCGACATGGTCGCGCATCGCGCAAAGCTGCAAAAGATCCCGATCGTCTTTGTGAATCTTGTCGGCGGCAACGACGGCATCGTTTTCGACGGAGCGAGTCTGATCGCTGATGAAGAAGGCGACATCATCCTGCAGGCCCCCGCGTTCGACGAATTCGTCGAGACGGTCGAACTGGATGTTCGCAAACCCGACGCTCGCGGCATCACGGGCGGCGAAACCGCATCGATCCATCGTGCGTTGGTTTTGGGAATACGCGATTACGCCCGCAAAAATGGATTCGAAAAGGCGTTGCTCGGCCTCTCGGGCGGAATGGATTCGGCTCTCGTCGCGGCTCTCGCGGCCGAAGCTCTCGGCCCTGAGAACGTGCTCTGCGTGATGATGCCGTCGCCGTATTCCTCAGAAGGCAGCGTGACGGACAGCGAAGAACTCGTCGCGAATCTCGGCTGTCAATCTCGAATAGAGCCGATCTCCGACGCATTCGATCTTCTCGCAAAGCAGCTTCATCTCGATAAGCCAACGCGCGGCGGCGAATCTCTCGCTGCCGAAAATATGCAATCGCGGCTTCGCGGCCTTATATTGATGGCGATCTCGAACTCCGAAAAACGCCTGCTGCTCTCGACCGGCAACAAGAGTGAACTCGCCGTCGGTTACTGCACGCTCTATGGCGATACGAATGGCGGCCTCGCCGTCCTCGGCGACGTTCTGAAAACGGAAGTTTGGGACATTGCCCGCGAATTGAACGAACGTGCCGGCCGCGAGATCATCCCGAACCGCATCATCGAGAAACCGCCGTCGGCAGAACTCGCCCCGAACCAAAAAGACGAGGACAGCTTGCCGCCGTATCCCGTTATGGATCCTATCCTTGAAATGTATTTCGAGCAGAAGGCCTCGCCCGAAGAGATCATCGCCGCGGGCCACGATCGTGATCGCGTCTATTGGATCCTCAACAAGGTCGAGCATCCCGCGAACGAATTCAAACGCCAGCAGCTCCCGCCAACCATCATCGTCTCTAAAAATGCCATCGGCGTCGGCCGCCGCCGCCCCATTACTCACCATTACAAACGCAAGGCCGGCGTGTGAAGAAAGTTTCTGCCGAGGAGGCCACGATCTTCGTGTATGATGCATCTGGAGTGTTGATAGTGACTCTTTAAGAAAAGAGAGATGTTCGGCAATTTTGTAAAAGCGACTGTTTTGGTGTGTCTATTTGCTGCGTATGGGCACGGGCAGCTCACTGATTTCCCGAAGCCGCCGGACGCTATTTATGGAACCGAGGATAGATGTTTTGGGTCGGTGCTGCCTAAGCAGGAATTCCACTTTGCTCTCGGGAAGGTCAATACGTTCAAGAAAGAGTTGACCGCGGACAATGGTAGAGTCTTCGAATTGTCACTTGAATCAGGCATTTCCGATTTTGGGGATCTTCCGGTGTGGAGGTTTGAACTGACCGACCGGAGTTCCCCTAGAGGCCTCCAGGTAAACTTTCTTGAGTCCTACGCATTTGGTTATGCCGGAATGATCTGTCCTGAACTCAAGCCACGCGTAATTGATGGCAACAACAAGCCTTTGTGGTGCGAGGGGCGTGGATATCCATTCATTAAGACGGTTCGCAATATTCGTGTTGATGACTTTGTCGTCACAATCGCCGCAACGGACATTAAATGGAAGGATTCCGATCAAACGAAGATCTCTGAAGTCGGTGTAACCGTCGGAATAGGACCGTGGAGAGATCGCACGGACAAAGATAAGTTTCCACCTCAACGATGCACGCCCAAACCGTGGCCGCAGTAGACTAAAAGAATGACGGTGACGACCTAGCGGAAGATCGAGCATGAAGACTTCTTCGTTATTCTCTAGGCCAGCATGCGATATTTATCGAGTCGGCCCGAAGCAGTTCGCATCAATGGATATTTCGGAATTCACTAATAAAAAGACGAATGGGTCTTTGACCACAAATGCGGCCAGTGAGGAGGCTTTGAATGATATTTATGTTAACAAGCTTTCGGCTTGCAGGTGAATTTGCTGCGAGGTTTCAACGTATGGTTGTGATTGGCCTTCTCGTGACTTCGTTTCTTTCTCTTGTAGCCTGTACTCGGGCGCAAAACAGATGTGATTATGCCGCTATTGAAGCTAACAAGGAGGCCTGGCTTGATGCGCGCGTGAACCATTACTCGTACATCGTCACGCAGTACAGAGGCGGTGCATATTTCTTTGTGCCGTTCAAGACCGAGGTAAAGGGCGACAGTCTCGTTAAGTTCGGGCCATTCGGAAAGACCACGGAGTTAACGAGGACCGACGACTATGAAAAGCTGGCAACCGTGATGGAATTGTTTGCTTTTATTGAAGCAAACTGCAAAGAAGGAACTCGGCTGGAGGTCAAATACGACGAACACTACGGATTTCCACGAGAAATCAAACTTTATCCCAAGATCGCAGCGAACGAAGGCCCGTTTGTCACAAAAATCAGCGAATTCACACCGTTGCCATAAGCCTGGAATTTCTGCCGACGAGGCCACGATCTTCGTGTATGATGCATCTGGAGTATTGATCGCGGAATATTCGGGCGAGGTGTCGCAGGAGCCGCGAGTCAGCTATTTGACAACCGATCATTTGGGTTCGCCGCGTGTCGTTACGGATGAACGCGGTTCCGTTAGATCACGCCGCGATTTTACCGCTTTTGGCGAGGAGAGTTTTACTGCCCAGAGGACGCAGGGATTGGGTTATCAGCCGACCGAGATCCGGCAGGATTACACGGGCTACGAGAAGGACGAGGAGAGCGGTTTGGAGTTTGCACAGGCACGATACTACAACCCGACGCACGGGCGGTTCACGAGCGTCGATCCGCTGACCGCCTCGGCGACCATCCGCAACCCGCAGACCCTCAATCGCTACTCCTACGCCCTCAACTCCTCCCATCGTCCGTTGGCGAAAGGCGAAAAACCAATTGCCGGAGATGCTGCTCTCTATTACGATGGTAGCTCATTTCTGCATAGCGCTACGTATAACGCAGATGGAACCGTTCGGAGCAAGGGGGGCATTGAGCCGCTCTTCTTAAGTGCAAAACCAGGTCCAGGAAAAGGGACCGCTTGGAATCGCGGAGGTTCGATCCAGGTCTGGACAACCCGCGCAACAGTCAGCGAGGAGAAAAAGTAAAAAGAATAGGAAAAGGAGAAAAATAATGAGCGCCTTATTCACAAAAATACTTCAAATATCTTTCCTTTTACTGCTACCGCTTTTATTCGTCTTCCCTGAACAAACGGCGGCCCAAGATTGTCGGTATTGGCATAAGATCGTCGGAGTCAAGCACATTAAAACGGCTCCTCAAGTGGACGAGTCTGATCCGCGACAGATGATCGAAGGGATCGCCTGTTTGCTTCAGCTTGAAGACGACTATTCTAAAGGCACCTACAGCGGGGCCACTCATTTTGCAGTCTCTCAAGAACTGCCGCAAGCAACAGTAAATGTTACTGCCCTCTACTATATTTCTCGCCTCTTCGAGCAAAGTGCCAGCTATGCGAACGGCGTGGTTCTTGTTGGAGAGGATGGCAGGTGGAATTCCAAGTCTACGATAAAGACGGCGTATATGAGTTATAGAAAATGGTTCGAAGTCGTTCGGAAAATCGGGATTGAGGAGGCAAGAAGGCGCAAGCTTGATCCGTTAGAGGGAATGAATGTTCGATGGTATTAAACGCCAACCTAGACAACCTTTGGCCACCGGGGGAACGGCTACGAGGCCGCCGGGGCGAAACAATCCGTGAAGGTAGACGGCGTTAAGGTGACGGCGGGAGAAGGAGTTGCAACTCCGGCAGGATAACACAAATTGGTTGTCTTTGAAGGCAAGAACTATCTAAACACCCACGTTATGAAGCAAGAGTCTGATGGTACTTGGTCAAGCAAGAATGGAGATGGTTCTCGATTCAGCGGTATTAAGGACGCGAACGCTTTTTATCAGTCAGCTTACGGTCCAGCGAGTGTGAAACCAACTTACTTCTTTAGGAAGATTTCTAGGCTCGGAAGGCGGTAGGGAGACGAAAAATGCATAGAAGTATGGTTATAGTTGCTATTGTTCTTGGTTGTGTTGTAGGCCAAGCTTCGCTTGGCCAAACTAGGGCGACTTATATGAAGCAAACAGGGTGCATTAAGGCTTCACTCGCACACATCGATGGAAGAGCCGAACAGCCATTGATCAGGCCGAGTGATCTCAGTTTGACGATAGAGAATCAAACATCTGGATCGCTTTATATACATCAGCGCCCAGTTTTCTATTTGTGGAGGAAAGGTAGTGATGAAGCGAATCCGAAATTGTATGATGCCTTTATTGCCAGAATAGGCGATCTAGATCCAATACCGCCACTGCCTAAAAAGCTCGGGCCTCATCAAATGGTATCGATGCAGATTCATATTGATCAATTAGACGCGAAAAACACCATTGCAGCTATAGACGTCTGGAAACAGCTGTTGTTAGTAGTGCCCCCCGAACACTATTTGATTGAAGCTCAGCTTCTGTCGAATGAGGATGGCAGTTGTCTCCGCACGATCTCGAACCGGGTCGACATTGAGATTCTGCCTAAATGAAAGGTATTCGGGCGTGGTTTCGCAAGAGCCGCGAGTCAGCTATTTGACAACCGATCATTTGGGCAGCCCGCGTGTGGCGACGGACGAGCGTGGGGATGGTGGCGAAACTCCGCCGGCCTTAAGCCCCCCTAGGGGACGCGAGATAATAGCCCAGGGTAAGGCCGCTGAATTGCCACGAGCTTTAGCTCGTGGTTAGCGTTCCTCATATTCTGCCGGAGTGTGCGGAGCACGCGACAGAGGCCGTTGTCGGCGGCAAGCCGCCTCCGAGGAGTATTGTCCGGCCTGATCCACGCCGTAAACGACGTGGCTATACGAAGCCGGAAATCCAGGCTACCCCGAGCGGTTCTGACTAGCGGTCGTTGTCGGCGGCAAGCCGCCTCAATAGAGATCTTGCCGGTCGATTCGTATTAGTATGACGAAAGATAGGTTGGTTATTGCAGTCCTGCTTGCGGCCATTATACTCGCCGGTGCGATGGCATTGGCAGGACAGTCTCCAGACGTTGTTGAGGACGAGAGTTTTAAGGTGCGGATATCGGGCGTTGATCGCGGCTGTTTGGGAGACGAGCTAAGGATCAAGGTTACCCTTACGAATCTTCTTGATACTGCTGTCTGGGTGGATCTGCAAAAGGTGGCTCGATGGAAGTTGGTGGATAGAGTCGATCCTTTGAAAGGCGATCCGCATTTGCCGATCGGGATGACCGGACGGATCAAAGCATGGGACGATGCGTCATCGACGAAGCCCACGCTCCGTTTCTTACTCGACTCAGGAGCTTCCTCAGAGAGCTTTTTTATGCTTGATACCGATGACAAATTCTATTCAGTTGGAGAATATCAGATAGCGATAATGGATCTGCGAACCGAGGGCAACAAGACCATTGAGAGGCATTCCAATCAGATCAAGCTCTCTTTGAGGGATTGTAAAGGAAAGAAATGAAGTTTACTTTCGCGCTTATTATGTCGCTGATGCTCGCGGGATACGCGTGCACGGCGTCTCCCGCGGCGGACGGAAATAAGGAACCGCAAGCCTCAAGCCCTAGTACTATCGAGACCGACCGCTTGGTCGCTCTTGATAGTGAAATTGTCCATCTAGCGCAGGAAAGGCTTTTAAGAGCTTCTGTTTCGGTCGATTCTGTTTTGCTACTTAGCGACAAGACGACGACGGTCGATCTAGACAGCCTTCCCGATGCGGTTCCAACGGCGCTTGGTGAGGTGTATCGGCAGGCAAATACAGCCGCCGCCACGGCTGTTCATACGCCGTTCGACGTTTACGCAAAGATCATTCCGGTTTCGGTCTCAGGAACAGCTAATGATACGCTCAAGAGCTATCAGCAAAAAGATAAGAGGGTCACTGCTATCGTCGAGTTTTCCGCGACGGGAGTTACATATAGAGACGGCCCCGCGCGTCATTTCAAGCAAGATCCTGCTGAGATATTCGACTGCGTTCGCATCACGTCGGCGGACAAACCAATAACGGTAAACTGCCTCTACACAACATACGACGCGGATAGGAATATCTTCACAGACCGTCTCTTCGAACTAACAACCGACGGCCATTGGGTGATGCCATAGAGACAACCGATCATTTGGGCAGCCCACGGGTAACGACGAATGAGCGTGGGGAGGTGGCGAAGTTCCGCCGACCTTAAGTCCCCGTAGGGGACGCGAGAGAATAGCCCAGGGTAAGGCCGCTTCGGCCGCCACCCTGGGTAACGCGATCACCACCACATCGGAGGCTGCGGAGCACGCGACAAGTCGGCGGCAAGCCACCTCCAAGATCGTCTGTGGTTCTGGCATTCTACAAACGTGCGGCTCCTCTGGAGCCAAGAAAGTTTTGTCCCCGTAGTGGACGCTAGATAATAGCCCAGGGTAAGGCCGCATCGGCCGCCACCCTGGGAACCCGTCGCAAAATAGATCAATGGAGCTTCGGTAGGAGCGACAGGATCTTGTCGGCGGCAGGCCGCCTCCGAGGCAGCATATTCCATCCTGATACCACGCCGTAAACGACGTGGCTATGCGAAGCCATTGTCGGCGGCAAGCCGCCTCCGGGATTCTGAGTTGGCTTGGGACGGTCGGGCAAGCCCGACCGCACTGCGATGCGGCAAGCCGCAAGAGAATGGGTAAGATGCAGAATGTCGCCGGGGCGACGCGGAAGGATTACATGGCTACGAGAAGGACGGTCGAGTGCGGAGTGCAGAACGCGGAATGATAAGAAGCCGGTCGCTATCGCTCGCGGTTCTGACAAGGTGTGCTGCAACTCGACGCACGGGCGTTTCACGATTCGGGTGGAATCATGGCGGCCGAGGGCCTTACCCACCAAGGCTTTACACCGGACCAAAAGCGATTTTTACGGAATCTAACTATTCATTGAAGATATGATGAAATCGATCTACACTCTATTGTTCCTTTTCTTGCTATGCTCCGGTAACCCCCATGCGCAGGCCAGGGTTGAATCCGCAGATAGGCATCCCGAGCTAGTACTTGATGCGAATGGGATCACATCCGCCAAAGTCCTCCTCGCCAAGGATGCGTATCGTATTGGCGAACTGATCCGCGTTGATGTTGGGGTGCTCTTTTTGCCAAACGAAGAGGTCTTTATTCCAAATGATCTAAACTTTAGACTCAAGATCGAAGACCGCGCAGGAAGGCGAATACCCATTGAGATTATGGGCTCCTCAGGAATTAGTTCGGCGTATCACCTGGCCACGAAGGACTACATATTTACATCGTGGTACGGAATCTTAGGATGCGATGACATCGCCATAAAGGAGTATGAGCGGAAGTTCGATTCGTTCCGAACGCTTGATCCTGAGGAACTTTTCCGTGCAGGGGCAGTTTCACCACCTGCCTCGTTCTGCGTAAACGTCCCAGAAGAATGGACCGGCGACCTATTTATGACTGCCGAGTTTATCAACGATACCGTTGTTCTTCCGACGCATCAAGGCCCCACAAAGAGAACCGTGGTCGGTTCAGTTGTGAGCGGAAAGCGCCACTTCGCGATCCTAAAGGATCACTGAGCCGCGAGTTAGCTATTTGACAACCGATCATTTGGGTAGCCCGCGTGTGACGACGAATGAGCGTGGGGATGGTGGCGACGTTTCGCCGACCTTAAGTCCCCGTAGGGGACGTATGAATGTAGCCCAGGGTAAGGCCGAAGGCCGCAACCCTGGGTTACCGTGGCCCAAACGGCATCGGAGCGTGCGGAGCACGCGACAAGAAGAAGTCGGCGGCAAGCCGCCTCCGAGGTTGGTTTTGGGGCACGGTTCCACGGCATAAATGCCGTGGCAATTCGGCGGGAAGCTGCGTTGAGTGTTACGCCCGTACTAATGTGCGGGCTTGTGCAATGCTGACCGCCCGCTCACGCAGGCTCTGATCTGGCTAATACTGAACGCCCTTACTAACGTGCGGGCTTGTGCAATGCTGGCGTGCGGGATTCTGCAATGCTGACCGCCCGTTTACGCAGGCGGTTCTGACTAGAAAGTTACTTACAGCTTTCAGCCGTCAGCTATCAGCTTTCAGTTGGCAGCTTCGACAGTGCCCTTACTAGCGTGCGGGATTCTGCAATGCTGACCGCCCGCTGACCAAGGCGGTTCTGACATCTGAGGCAGGTCATTCACATGTACCATAGTGCATCCGATCGGCCTTTTGCTGCAACTAACAGAAAATGTTTTAGAGATCATCTTGGAGAACCAATTATGAAGAACCTGATTTCCCTGTCGATACTGCTCTGCCTGTTCGCAGTCGGTGTTTGTGCTCAAACCTCCGGTCAGCCCGAAAGGCGTGTGATCGATGTA